>JALTPW010000382.1:217-11570 GCA_026999335.1 Chromatiales bacterium | reverse complement strand
GTATGCGGATCCCAGGTGGCAACGATGGCACCTGCAGTCACCGCCGCACCCTCCTGTACCGGAATCTCGGCACCATAAGGAACCTTGTAACGCTCGCGCTCGCGGCCATGGACATCCTGTACCGTCAGTTCACCGGAACGGGAAACCGCCACCAGGACACCGTCGGCACGCTGCACGGTCTTGATATTGTGCAGTCGAATCGTCCCCGTGGACTTGATCTCAATACTGTTGGCCGCTGCGGCTCGCGATGCCGCACCACCGATGTGGAAGGTGCGCATGGTCAGCTGAGTACCGGGCTCACCGATGGACTGCGCAGCGATGACGCCGACCGACTCGCCAATATTGACACGGTGACCACGGGCCAGGTCGCGGCCATAACACTGGGCGCAAATCCCATAGCGGGTTTCACAGGTGATCGCGGAACGCGTATAGACCTGATCCACGCTGTTCTGCTCGAGCAGTTCGACCAAATCCTCGTCCAGTAAGGTGCCCTCTTTAACCAGCACTTCATCACTGCCCGGCTTGAGGATATCGCGCGCCGGCACTCGGCCCAGCACTCGCTCGGCCAGGGTCTCGACCACGTCACCACCCTCGACCAGGGGCTGCATCAGCAGGCCGTTCTCGGTGCCGCAATCTTCGACCAGCACCACCAAATCCTGCGCCACATCGACCAGACGACGGGTCAGGTAACCGGAATTGGCGGTCTTCAGCGCGGTATCGGCCAGACCCTTGCGGGCGCCATGAGTGGAAATGAAGTACTGCAACACGTCCAGGCCTTCGCGGAAGTTGGCGGTAATGGGCGTCTCGATGATGGAACCATCGGGCTTGGCCATCAGACCACGCATACCGGACAGCTGGCGAATCTGCGCCGCACTGCCACGGGCGCCGGAGTCGGCCATCATGAACACGGAGTTGAAAGATTTTTGCTTCACCGTGTTGCCCTCAGCATCGACCACTTCATCGAAGCCCAGGGTATCCATCATGGCGCGCGCCACCTGGTCGTTGGTGTCGGACCAGATATCCACCACCTTGTTGTAACGCTCGCCGTTGGTCACCAGACCAGAGATGTACTGGTTCTCGATCTCGCGCACCTGCTCTTCGGCACGCGTGATAATCTGCTCCTTCTCAACCGGGATCACCATATCGTTAATGCCGAAGGAGACCGAGGCGCGAGTGGAATACTTGAAGCCGGTGTACATCAGCTGGTCGGCAAAAATAACGGTTTCCTTCAGGCCCACGCGCCGATAGCAGGCATTGATCACCGCCGAGATGGCCTTCTTGGTCATGGTCCGGTTGACCAGATCGAGGGACAGGCCCCGAGGAATGATCTCCATGAGAATAGCGCGGCCGACGGTGGTGTCCACCAGACGGCGCGTTTCCTGCAATGCACCATCCTCGTCCTGGGTGACGTCGGTGACACGGATTTTCACCTTGGCGTGGATCTCGGCGGCGCCACTGTCGTAAGCCCGCAGGGCTTCGGTGATGTCGGCGAACACCATGCCCTCACCCTTGCCATTGATGCGCTCGCGGGTGATGTAGTACAGGCCCAGCACCACGTCCTGCGACGGTACAATAATGGGCTCGCCATTGGCCGGCGAGAGGATATTGTTGGTCGACATCATCAGGGCGCGGGTTTCCAGTTGCGCCTCGATGGACAGCGGCACGTGCACGGCCATCTGGTCGCCGTCGAAGTCGGCGTTGAAGGCGGTGCAGACCAGCGGATGCAACTGGATGGCCTTGCCCTCGATCAGCACCGGCTCAAAGGCCTGGATCCCCAGACGATGCAGGGTCGGCGCGCGGTTGAGCATGATCGGATGCTCGCGGATCACCTCTTCGAGGATATCCCACACCTCCGGGCCTTCGCGCTCCACCATCTTTTTCGCCGCCTTGATGGTGGTGGCCAGACCACGCAGCTCCAGCTTGCTGAAGATGAAGGGCTTGAACAGCTCCAGACCCATTTTCTTCGGCAGGCCACACTGGTGCAGCTTGAGGGTCGGGCCGACCACAATGACGGAACGGCCGGAGTAGTCGACGCGCTTGCCGAGCAGATTCTGGCGGAAACGGCCCTGCTTACCCTTGATCATGTCGGCCAGCGATTTCAGCGGGCGCTTGTTGGAACCGGTGATGGCGCGGCCGCGACGGCCGTTGTCCAGTAACGCATCCACGGACTCCTGCAGCATGCGCTTTTCGTTACGCACGATGATATCCGGAGCATTCAGCTCCAGCAGGCGGCGCAGACGGTTGTTGCGGTTGATGGCACGGCGGTACAGATCGTTCAGGTCGGAGGTCGCGAAACGACCCCCATCCAGCGGCACCAGCGGACGCAGCTCAGGCGGCAGCACCGGCAGCACGGTCAGCACCATCCACTGCGGCTTATTACCGGACTCGATGAAGGCCTCCACCAGCTTCAGACGCTTGGTGAATTTCTTGTACTTGGTCTCTGATTTGGTGGCACCGATCTCCTCGCGCAGGGTAATGGCCTCGGCCTGCAGATCGACGGAACCCAACAGCTCGAACACGGCCTCGGCGCCCATGCGGGCATCGAATTCATCACCATACTCCTCAATGGCCTCCAGGTACTGCTCGTCGGACAGCAACTGATTGCGCTCCAGCTGGGTCATGCCCGGATCGATGACCACGAAGGCCTCGAAATACAGCACGCGCTCGATGTCACGCAGGGTCATGTCCAGCAGCAGGCCAATGCGCGAGGGCAGTGACTTGAGGAACCAGATGTGCGCCACCGGGCTGGCCAGCTCGATGTGGCCCATGCGCTCACGGCGCACCTTGGCCAGGGTCACTTCCACGCCGCACTTCTCGCAGATCACACCACGATGTTTGAGGCGCTTGTACTTACCGCACAGGCACTCGTAGTCCTTCACCGGGCCAAAGATTTTGGCGCAAAACAAGCCATCGCGCTCGGGCTTGAAGGTCCGGTAGTTGATGGTCTCCGGCTTCTTGACTTCACCGAAGGACCAGGAACGGATCTTCTCCGGTGAGGCCAGGCCGATGCGAATGGCATCGAAGTCGTCGGTCTGACCCTGCTGGTTACGCAGAATATTGAGTAGATCTTTCATAATGTCTCCACCTGTTGTCGACGACGCGGACTACTTGTCTTCTTCCAGCTCGATATCGAGGCCGAGCGAACGGATTTCCTTCACCAGCACGTTGAAGGACTCGGGCATGCCGGCCTCCATGCGATGGTCACCATCGACGATGTTTTTGTACATCTTGGTACGCCCAGCCACGTCATCCGATTTCACCGTCAGCATTTCCTGCAAGGTGTAGGCGGCGCCGTAGGCCTCCAGAGCCCACACCTCCATTTCACCGAAGCGCTGGCCACCGAACTGCGCCTTGCCGCCCAGCGGCTGCTGGGTCACCAGGCTGTACGGGCCGGTGGAACGGGCATGCATCTTGTCATCCACCAGGTGGTTGAGCTTGAGCATATACATGTAACCAACAGTCACCGGGCGATCAAAGTAATCACCGGTACGCCCATCGATGAGGCGCGTCTGCCCCGATTCAGGCAGGTCGGCCAGTTTCAACATGCGACGGATCTCGTCTTCACTGACGCCATCGAACACCGGCGTGGCCATGGGCACGCCCTTGCGTAGGTTGGTACTCATTTCAAGGATCTCGTCATCGGTGAATTCCTTCAGATCGACCTTGACGCCTTCGCCACCGTTATAGATGGCATCCAGATACTTGCGGATATCCTTCACCTTGCCGTCGCTGTCGAGCATCTTGCCCAGCTTCAGCCCCAGACCACGCGCGGCCCAACCCAAATGAGTCTCCAGCACCTGGCCGACATTCATGCGCGAAGGCACGCCGAGGGGATTGAGGACGATATCCACCGGGGTGCCGTCGGGGGAATAAGGCATGTCTTCCACCGGTACGATAGTGGAGATGACACCCTTGTTACCGTGACGGCCGGCCATCTTGTCGCCCGGCTGCAGGCGGCGCTTGACGGCCACATAGACCTTGACCATCTTCAGTACACCCGGCGCCAGATCATCGCCGGAAGTCAACTTGATACGCTGTTCCTCGAACTTGGCATCCATCTGCTCGCGGTGCCCCTTGAGCTGCTCGGAGAGTTTCTCCAGCTGCGCATTGGCTTCCTCATCACGCAGGCGCACTTCAAACCACTTGCCGCGATCCAGATCAGAGAGATAGGCCTTGGTGACCTTGGCACCGGCCTTGAGCTGATCTGGGCCACCATCGACCATACTACCAACCAGCAGTTTCTCGACACGCAGGTAGATGTTTTCCTCGAGGATACGGTATTCGTCCTGCAGATCCTTTTTCACCACCGCCAGATCGGCGGCCTCCACCTGCAAGGCGCGCGAGTCCTTCTCGACACCGTCACGGGTAAACACGCGCACGTCGATGACCGTGCCATACATACTCGAAGAAACACGCAGCGAGGTGTCCTTCACATCGGACGCCTTCTCGCCAAAAATGGCGCGCAGCAGTTTTTCTTCCGGCGTCAGTTGGGTTTCACCCTTAGGCGTGACCTTGCCCACCAGGATATCGCCTGGCTTTACCTTGGCGCCGACATAGACCACACCGGCCTCGTCGAGCTTGGACAGCGCACCCTCGCCCACGTTGGGGATATCGCTGGTGATTTCTTCCGGCCCCAACTTGGTATCGCGGGCCATGCAGGTCAGCTCTTCGATATGAATGGTGGTGTAACGATCCTCTTCCACCACACGCTCGGAGATGAGGATGGAATCCTCGAAGTTGTAACCATTCCAGGGCATGAAGGCGACCAGCATGTTCTGCCCCAGGGCCAGCTCACCCATGTCGGTGGACGGGCCATCGGCCAGCACGTCGCCGCGCGCCACGATATCGCCCGGCTTCACCAGCGGCCGCTGATTGATACAGGTGTTCTGGTTGGAGCGGGTGTACTTGGTCAGGTTGTAGATATCCACACCCGGTTCGCCGGCGGCGGTCTCGTCGTCGTTGACGCGCACCACAATGCGTGCGGCATCGACGGATTCCACCTCACCACCTCGCTTCGATATCACGGTGACACCGGAGTCGATGGCCACGGTGCGTTCGATACCGGTACCCACCAACGGCTTGTCGGCGCGCAGGGTCGGCACCGCCTGACGTTGCATGTTCGAACCCATGAGGGCGCGGTTGGCATCATCGTGTTCGAGGAACGGAATCAACGCAGCGGCCACGGAGACAATCTGACGCGGCGATACATCGACATAGTCCACGCGATCCGACAGGGACATGGTGAACTCATTCTGATGCCGGCACGACACCAGGTCATCCGCCAACTTACCGTTTTTATCGATGGCCACATTGGCTTGGGCGATAACGAACTGCCCTTCTTCAATCGCGGACAGATACGCGATCTGATCCGTCACCCGGCCATCCACCACCTTGCGGTAAGGCGTCTCGAGGAAGCCATAATCATTGGTGCGCGCATACACCGCCAGCGAATTGATCAGGCCGATATTCGGGCCTTCCGGCGTCTCAATGGGACACACGCGGCCATAATGGGTCGTGTGCACGTCGCGCACCTCGAAACCGGCGCGTTCACGGGTCAAGCCACCCGGGCCCAGGGCCGACACACGGCGTTTATGGGTCACTTCGGAGAGCGGGTTGTTCTGATCCATAAACTGCGACAGCTGGCTGGAACCGAAGAACTCCTTCACCGCCGCCGACACCGGCTTGGCATTGATCAGATCCTGCGGCATCAGGCCCTCGCTCTCGGCCAGAGACAGACGCTCCTTGACGGCACGTTCGACACGCACCAGACCGACACGGAACTGGTTCTCGGCCATTTCACCGACGGAACGAATACGGCGATTGCCGAGGTGATCGATGTCATCGACCACACCGTGACCATTGCGGATATCGATCAGCGTCTTCAGCACATCGACGATATCGCTGGGCTGTTCGGCCAACAATGTCTTGAGGTCACCCCAAGCAATGGTTTCCTTAACCTGCCCGGCCGCCAGATTCTTGATTTCAGGCCACGGTGACAAATCGGCCAAACGCACTTCGGCAGCATCGCTCTTGGGCTTGAGCTTGTCTTCCAGTTGCTTGGTGAAATAGCGCAGGTCGAAAAGAATGCCCATGCCGGTATCTTTTCCCCGCCCCAAACGACGGTTGAATTTCATCCGGCCGACGGCAGACAGGTCATAGCGATCACTATTAAAGAACAGGTTCTTGAACAGGGTCTCGGCGGCGTCCTTGGTCGGCGGCTCGCCGGGACGCATCATACGATAGATTTCCACCTGCGCTTCGAGCGCATTGGTGGTGCCGTCCAGACGCAGGGTATCGGCAATGAACGGGCCGCGATCCAGGTCATTGGTAAAGATGGTTTCCAGCGACTTGACACCGGCCTCCACCAGTGTGGCGATCAGCTCTTCCGTCAGCTCGTCATTGGCATTGGCGAGAATTTCACCGGAGTCCTTGTCGATGACAGGACGCGCCAGTGCCTTGCCGACGAGATATTCCAGTGGCACGGAGAGGGACTTGAGACCCGCCTTTTCCAGTTGCTTGATATGGCGCGCCGTGATGCGACGGCCTTTTTCCACCAGTACTTCGCCCTTGATCTTGATGTCAAAATTGGCGGTATCACCACGCAGGCGCTCAGGGATCAGCGTCAGCTTAGCCTCTTCTTTGCCCAGCTTGTAACTGTCGGTGTCGAAGAACATGTCGATGATGTCTTCATTGATATAACCCAGGGCGTGCAGGATCACCGTGGCCGGCAGTTTACGGCGGCGGTCAATGCGTACGAACACCGCATCCTTGGGATCGAATTCAAAGTCCAGCCAGGAACCCCGGTAGGGAATCACCTGTGCGTGGTAAAGCAGTTTGCCGGAGGAGTGGGTCTTGCCCTTGTCATGATCGAAAAACACGCCCGGCGACCGGTGTAGCTGGGAAACGATGACACGCTCAGTACCGTTGATCACAAAGGTACCGTTGTCGGTCATCAAGGGCACTTCGCCCATATAGATCTCTTGTTCCTTGATATCCTTGATCGGCTTCGGATTGGCCTTGGAGTCCTTGTCATAAATGATCAGGCGAACCGTTACGCGCAAAGGAGCTGCGTAAGACATGCCGCGCAGCTGACATTCCTTGACCGTAAAGGTCGGCGTGCCGAGACGATAGTCGACATATTCGAGAGCCGCGTTGCCAGAATAACTGACAATAGGGAATACGCTCTTCAGCGCACCATTCAGCCCGTAGTCGCCCTTGCTCTCACGGCCAACGCCGGATTGCAGAAACTTGCGGTAAGATTCCAGCTGGATAGCGAGCAGGTACGGCACATCCATAACGCTCGGAAATTTACCAAAATCCTTGCGGATACGCTTCTTTTCAGTGAAGGAGTAGCCCATCTGAGTTCCTCTATAGTCCACGACTCTCGTCAATCGCCATGCCGGCAACAACAAATCCCCCGCAGCAGCGGCAAAAGGCCGGTGACGAAACAGTCACCAGCCCCACCAATACCGCGAGGTCTGCCCGGGGCGCAATGCCCGGGCCTCTACGCTGATCAATCTCTGCTTACTTAAGCTCGGCAGTCGCGCCAGCCTCTTCAAGCTGTTTCTTGACTTCTTCAGCCTCTTCCTTGGAAACGCCTTCCTTGATAGGCGTCGGGGCGCTTTCAACCAGGCCCTTGGCTTCTTTCAAGCCCAGGCCTGTGATACCACGAACGGCCTTGATGACCGAAACCTTGTTGTCACCGAAGCTGGTCATGACCACGTCGAATTCGCTCTGCTCGGCAGCGGCACCACCGGCATCACCATCAGCAGGGGCAGCAACGGCCACGGCGGCAGCGGCAGCGGAAACACCAAACTTCTCTTCCATTGCCTCGATCAGGTCAACAACTTCCATCACGCTCATGCTGGCGATGGTTTCCAGGATATCTTCTTTGCTAACAGCCATTGGAATAACTCCTAATTAACTTTTTACATGCCGACCGCAAGCGCGGTACGACAGAACATTTTTTCAACGCTCGGGGTTTCACGCCCGGGATTACGCGGCCTCTTTCTGCTCGCGAATCGCAGCCACGGTGCGAACCAGTTTGCCGGGAACCTCGTTGAGGGTACGGGCCAATTTCTCGACCGGCGCCTTCATCACCGACATCAACAGACTGATCGCCTGGTCCTTGGTGGGCATGTTGGCGAGACGCTTGATATCACCCGCCTCAAGCAACTTGCCGCCGATGGAAACCAGCTTCACCACCAGCTTGTCATTTTCCTTGGAAAACTCGGAAATGACCCGCGCGGCAGCACCAGGATCTTCCTGGGAAAAAGCCAATACCAACGGACCCACCAAGCCGTCGTTCATGCATTCGAAGTCAGTACCTTCCAATGCGCGACGGGCCAGGGTGTTTTTCACCACACGCAGATAGACATTCTGCTCACGCGCCTTGACGCGAAGCTCGGTCATATCCGTCACCGACAGCCCGTTATACTCGGCGGCGATGGCGGAATGCGCGACAGCTGCGACCTCGGCAACTTCGGCGACCACTGTTTTCTTCTGATCAAGATTCAGAGCCACTGAAAAACCTCCAGTCGTTTATATTTCGAACACTTGCATGTTCGTCCAAATACCAGCACTCAAACAAACAAGCGTTGGCAGTTACCACAACGGTGGCCACGGAAATTCGTGGGCAACACCCTCTGCGCAGGCCAACCGGAATCCCCAGTCATTAAGCAGTCGGTTCAAACAAGCAGCCAACTGCACCTGCGGTCTTTGACGGCCACCCACCACCGAAAACCGGCAGCAGGCACCCCAAAGTCTTTGTTGCTGTCTATCTTCAGATAGGCAGCGAAGTCTTGTCGACGACAATCCCCGGACCCATGGTGCTGGATACGGTGACCTTTTTCATGTAAATGCCTTTGGCGGCACTGGGCTTGGCCTTCAGCAGGTCGGCCAGCAGGGCCTCGAGATTTTCACGCAGGGCGGGAACCTCGAAGCTCACCTTGCCAATGGGGGCATGAATGATGCCTGCCTTGTCGGTACGGTAACGCACCTGACCGGACTTGGCGTTCTTCACCGCAGTCGCCACATCGGGGGTCACGGTACCCACCTTGGGGTTGGGCATCAGGCCACGCGGGCCAAGAATCTGACCCAGCTGACCCACCACACGCATGGCATCGGGAGAGGCGATCACCACATCGAAGTCCAGCTTGCCCTTTTTGACCTCGGCGGCCAGATCGTCCATGCCAACAATATCTGCTCCCGCCTCTTTGGCGGCATCGGCATTGGGGCCCTGGGTGAACACGGCGACGCGAACATCCTTGCCGGTGCCATTGGGCAGCACGGTGGAACCGCGCACGGCCTGCTCCGACTTACGCGGATCGATGCCAAGATTGAAACTCACATCGACGGATTCGTCGAACTTCGCATGCGGCAGTTCCTTGAGCAGGCCCAGCGCCTCGTCAACCGCATAAAACTTGCCATGCTCCAGCTTTTCATGGGTGACCTTTGCACGCTTGGATAGTTTTTTCGATAAAAGTGCCATGATCAATTCACCCCTTCCGTCTCGATACCCATGCTACGCGCGCTGCCCGCGATGGTACGTACCGCGGCGTCCATATCGGCGGCGGTCAAATCTGGCATTTTCAGCGTCGCGATCTCTTCGAGCTGGGCACGATCCACCTTGCCCACCTTGTCGCGGTTCGGCACGCCGGAGCCCTTGGGGATACCGGCCGCCTTCTTCAACAGCACAGAGGCCGGCGGGGTCTTGGTAATAAAGGTGAAGCTGCGGTCGTTGTAGACCGTGATCACCACCGGAATCGGCATACCCTGCTCCAGACTCTGGGTCTGAGCATTGAAGGCCTTGCAGAATTCCATGATATTGACGCCGTGCTGACCCAACGCGGGACCGACAGGCGGACTGGGATTGGCCGAACCTGCAGGCACCTGCAGTTTGATGTAGGCCTCGATCTTCTTTGCCATGATTGACTCCTAGCGGGTACCAGCGCCTTGCGGCTCCCCTGTGTTTAACAACTAATGCTTAATGTTTAGTGCTTAATGTTTAATGGCTGGCATTCAACACTCAACATTCAGCATTAAACATTCGGCCGAAGGCCGTCAGCCTTTTTCAACTTGGCCGAACTCCAGTTCGACCGGCGTGGAACGACCAAAAATAAGCACCGAGACACGCATCCGGCTCTTGTCGTAATCCACCTCTTCCACGACGCCATTGAAGTCGTTGAAAGGGCCATCAGTGATGCGCACCAGCTCACCGGCCTCGAACAGCACCTTGGGACGCGGCTTCTCCACACCATCTTGCACACGCTGCAGAATGGCATCGGCCTCTTTGTCACTGATCGGCGACGGACGGTCACCGGTGCCACCAATGAAGCCCAACACCTTGGGTACGTCCTTCACCATGTGCCAGGTCTCGTCGTTCAGCTCCATCTGTACCAGCACATAGCCGGGAAAGAACTTGCGTTCGCTCTTGCGTTTCTGTCCTTCGCGCATTTCAACAACTTCTTCGGTGGGCACCAAAATATCACCAAAAGAGTCTTCCATGTCCATGCGCTTCACACGCTCCTCAAGTGAGCGCTTTACATGCGCCTCAAAACCTGAATAGGCATGAATTACGTACCACCGCTTTGCCATGTATCGTCTTCCCCTTAACCGGTCAAAAAGCGGACAGCCCAAGCCAGGAACATGTCGAGCAACCACAACAAAATAGCCATGATAATGACCACCACCAGCACCACCAGCGTGGTCTGGGTCGTTTCTTTACGCGTCGGCCATACGACCTTGCGAACCTCGATAATGGCCTCGCGCCGGAAGGCCCAGGCCACCCGACCCAGCTCCGTCTGCAATGCAATCAGAATGGAGACCCCTCCCGCAACGAGTAAACCAATCACTCGTATCCAGGCAGGCTGGTCGCCAAAATAATAATAGGCGCCAATACCCGCAGCCAGTGGCACCATCGCTAACAATAATTTAACTTTATCCAAGATCGGCTTCTCTAGTGCTCTAGCTGCCTGCGTAGCGCCACCCAAACCAATATGGATGGCAGGCCAGGAGGGAGTCGAACCCCCAACCTGCGGTTTTGGAGACCGCTGCTCTGCCAATTGAGCTACTGGCCTAAACTCTTTAATGAACCCAAAAACACCAAAACGGCCCAATGCCGCATGGATAAGAGCACTGCTGAAGCGCCCTCAAAAACCTATCCACAACAAACGAGAGCATCCCGCCGGGATGCTCTCGTTGCAGAGATCCTTACTCGATGATCTTGGCGACCACGCCCGCACCCACGGTGCGACCGCCTTCGCGAATCGCGAAGCGCAGGCCTTCTTCCATGGCAATCGGCGCAATCAGCGTCACCGTCATGTTGACGTTGTCACCCGGCATCACCATCTCA
>JALTPW010000382.1:0-207 GCA_026999335.1 Chromatiales bacterium | reverse complement strand
CCTGACCTTCGTCGAGCAGCTTGCGGAACATTTCCACGCCCGTGCAGACGGTCTTGGCGGTGTCCTTGATGCCGACGATCTCGATTTCGTCGCCAACGTGAACCACGCCACGCTCAATACGCCCGGTCACCACGGTGCCACGACCAGAGATGGAGAACACGTCTTCCACTGGCATCAGGAAGTCGCCGTCGACGGCGCGTTCCGGGA
>JALTPW010000381.1 GCA_026999335.1 Chromatiales bacterium | reverse complement strand
AAGAAGAGGTCGATCAGAACTGGCTAGTTTTTCAGCGGGACGTATTTTCTTTCGAACATGAGAAAGTCGGCCGGGTGGAAGTGGCGTTTGCGCTCCGGGAGGCTAAAGGCCAGCCAGATCGATGGATTGTAGTGCCCGTAGCTGCATCGCCGCTCGTGGTGTTCTTCCCAACCGTAGTAGCGACCAATCTCGGGTTCCTCGTCCAGGGCCCATACCGCACTACCCCGAGCCGGGACAACGTTCCTCGTAACGATCCGTGGAATCAGTACTTGGTTAAGGAGACATCCGAACTGGTAGTCGAGGCGATGCGGTGGCTTCGAGATCAGTCGATGTTGGATGTGTCGGCACTCCAATGCCTCCCGCTCGACCAGGAAAAGTTTCCGGATGGGTCAATGTTTGCGCCCCTTTTTAGCATAGTGCGTAAGGCGCTTACGGAGGAATCGTTACTCCCTCGGGCTGACGGTGGCTACGTGCCTGCATCGAAGGCGAGGCTTGCGAGAACAAACGATCTTAGAGTGTTGTTCAGTCCCGAACAAATTGAAGATCTATTCGGTGGCGAAGCATCCGCCTGGCTAACCGGCGAGATTACACAAGATCGTACGCCGGAAATTCGCCATTACATCATGCGAGAGCTAGGAGTGGCGGAGGTGACGCCAGCGACTGTTGTGCCGCGTCTGACTCGGGAATTCCTTGAAGCACAATCCGATGATTGGATCTTTCGGCTATACGAATTCCTGAGCGGCCAGGAGGCGGCAGTGCGGCGTCGGCTTGATACAGTGCCGCTGATTCGCCTTAGCGATGGTACTCACGTCGTGGCGCGAGTGGATGGCAAGCCGCAGGCCTTCCTGCCGAGTTCCATTGAGACCAGTTTTCCCACGATGCGCAGCTCAGTCTGTGCAACGTCCGACGTTCGTATGTTCCTTAATTCCCTTGGAATTACCGAGCCTGATCCAGTCGATGATGTGATCTGGAATGTTTTGCCGAATTACCAACGCGATGAAGTTGATGTCGATGATGACCAATACGCAAAGGATATTGAGCGCATCCGCACTGCCTTCGATACCGATTCCAAATCGCAACGGGAGAAGCTGCTCTCGGCTCTGCGCGAAACGAAGTTCGTGATGGTTGTCGATGCGGGCGACGGCAAGGGCTACGTAGACAAACCGGGAAACATTTACCTTGCCACAGACCGGCTCAAGCAGCTCTTTGCTGGCGTCCCAGATGTAATGATTGTTGACGATACATATGACTGCCTTCGTGGCGAAAGCATGCGTGAACTGCTGGAGGCGTGCGGGGCGGTTCGCTATCCGCGTCCACTGGAAGCGCCTCACGCCCTGAGCTACGACGAGCGCAGAGAACTCAGACGGGAGGCTGGACATGAGCAGACATCTGGCTATAACGACAAGATTGAAGACTGGGTGCTTCATGGGTTGGATGAACTGATCGGGGTTCTGCCGACACTTCCGCCTGAACAGCGTAATCAGCGTGCTCGTTTGATCTGGGAAAGCCTAGGGGACTTGGAAGAGCGAAGGGGGTGCGGCATCTTTGAGGGTAAATACACGTGGACTCACCATGGGCGTTACAAGAAGGATTTCCCCTCTGCATTCGTGCGACGTCTAAACGAAGCCACGTGGGTACCAGATGCAGATGATGAGCTTCAGTCCTCACGTCTGGTGGTGTTCGACACTCTAGGCTGGAAGAGCAATCCCTTTCTGTTAACCAAGATCAATTTCAAGCCGCCGATCATTGATCAATTGGCGAAAGAAACTGGCATTGAACCAGCTGCCTTGGACTTGCTGAGAAAGCTCGGCATCACCAGTGTCGCGGACCTTACCTCTCGCCTTGGCATCACCGCGGCAACAGAAGAAACGGAAGGATTGCCGGGACACGGGCCTGATGAGGAGCCCTCAGCGGCTGGTGAGGAAAACGTGGAAAATGACACCTCGAGCACACCCCAGGGTACGCCCGAACCAGGAGACAGAACTCAAGGTAGAAGCGCTGGTAGCGGCCGAGGAGGAGCAGGAAAAGGCAGCTCACGGGGCCGCAGTCAAGGAGAGCACTCGCCAGACGAAAAGCATGGGCGTGGACGCGCAGGTACGAAGGACTCTGGGGCGCCAAGTAAGTGCCCTCCTGGCAGCGAAGGAGGACGACCGTTCATTTCGTACGTCGGGACGCATCCTGACGATGAAGAGTCGGACCCAGATGGCCTTGATCAGGCCGCCCGCATGCGTATTGAGGCGATGGCTATTGAGAAGATCGTTCAGATTGAACCCACGCTTAGGCGTACTCCTGAAGGCAATCCTGGCTACGATTTATACGAGACTGATGAAAGCGGAAAACCCATACGCTGGGTTGAGGTGAAGTCCATGACCGGGACTCTCGAAGACCGCCCCGTCGGCCTGTCACGGACACAGTTTGATTTCGCCCGGGACAAGGGGAACAAGTACTGGCTCTACGTCGTTGAGCACGCGACTGATCACCAGCAGGCTCGGGTGCTCCGGATTCAAGATCCGGCCGGACATGCTCGGACATTCACCTTCGATCATGGATGGATTGAGATTGCGCGTACAGATCCAGTGGACTGAACAAGTCGGTAAGGAAATTGTTGAAGCTGGTAACGGATCGCTGAGAATTCCGTTCAGCAAGTATTGCGGGCTACTTGACCGGGGTCGCAAGTGAGTCGAAATAGCCCCGTTACCCGAGAGACGCTCTACGAGGAAGTCTGGGCCGAGCCGATGACAAAAGTCGCGGCAAGGTACGGGGTGTCGTCCAGTTTTCTTGCTCGCGTTTGTACGCGAATGAACGTGCCTCGCCCAGAAAGGGGCTATTGGGCGAAGCTTGCTGTCGGAAAAGCACCAAAGCAACCACCCCTTCCAGATGCTCGTCCTGGCGATGAGCTGGCATGGTCACGCGATGGTGAGCCGAGACGTGTTCCTCGTCCACTACCTCAGGCACCTAAAAAGTCATCTGTTAAACGCCACCGACCGCGTACCAGCCGTGCGAGCACTCATCGCCTGCTGGTCGGAGCCCGCGAGCACTTCGAGGTCGCGCGCGAAAACGACGATGGTTACTTAAAGCCACAGAAAAAGCTCCTTGTTGACCTGATCGTCTCCAAAGAAAGTTTGAGCCGCGGCCTCACTATGGTTAACGAGTTCTTGCTGGCCATGGAAGACCGGGGACATCGTGTCATTATTGCACCACATGGTGAATCCTTCACAAGAAAGGAAGTGGATCCGCGAGAAAAGGAAGAGAAGACACAGTATTACCCCTCATTGTGGAGGCCGCTGCGGTCGACAGTCGTCTATGTTGGAACGGTCGCGATTGGACTGACGATGTTTGAACTTGCGGAATCAGTGGAGGTGCGTTGGGTGGATGGCAAGTATGTTCCTGTCTCCAAGCTGCCAGTTACCCGGCGCAGCCGATATGCCCATGCGAGTTCCTGGACCCATACACGGGATCTGCCAAGTGGCCGGCTGTGCGTTCAAGCCTATTCACCGTACCAAGGTACGGATTGGAAGCGGCAGTGGCGAGAAACGAAAGCCGGTGATTTTCCGGCAAAGTTCACGACGATCGCGAGAGAGCTGGAGCGAGAGGCAGCCACTATCGCGAAACTAGTCGAAGAGGCTGAACATCGGGCCGAATTAGAAAGGCAACGCTGGGAGGAGATGCAGGAAAAGTGGCGTCGCGAGGAGGCTGAGCGTCGGCGAATCAAGGCAATCAAGGACAGTAGAGCCGAACTCCACGAGATCATTGATGCCTGGGGAGAAGCGAAGCGGGTTGAGGAGTTCTTTAAGGACGCCGAGCAGCGTCTGGAAGGATTGAATGATGAGGACCGCGCTACGATTCTCGATCGTCTGAAGCGAGCCCGCGAGTTGCTTGGTGGGATTGACGCCCTCGAGCGCTTCAAAGCGTGGAAAGCGCCTGAAGAGCGTTAGATTACAGCCGCTTACCAGTGTTATCTGACGCTAGACACCTTGGCTAGCAGGTCATTGCCGTTTATCGGTCGGTTCTGAGTGCCAGCCTGTTCAAAGGACTCGATATCCGTCAGCCTGTAGCGGACCGCATAACCCAGTTTGATGTAGACGGGGCCTTCGCCAATGGTCCGCCAGCGCTCCAGGGTGCGTTCGCTTAGGGCCCATCGCTGGGCTACTTGCTTCTGGGTAAGTAGGTCATCTGCCATGTTTGCGTTCCTCCGCTGTGTTTCCGCAATGAACGCTTCCTAGCGAGAAGTTATCAAGAGTATTTCGGCCGTGGCGGTCGCTGCGTATCACGTGGGAGCAGCGATAACCGGATAGTCAGAGCAATTTGGTTTGTGTTATCTTTCCACCGCCAATTTACGAGAATCCGGTTCCCTGAAGCCGGTTTTTTTGGGGCTACCCAGTCGGTTCAAGGGTGCCCGGTCATTTTGTTTCCATTCCGATATTCCCCCTCTCTGCGGCCGGTCTTCGCAAGCGTGCCCATCAGTC
>JALTPW010000380.1 GCA_026999335.1 Chromatiales bacterium | reverse complement strand
TGGGTCTTGAGGCCCTCAAAGGTGTGAAGACGATCAATGAGGTTGGCCAGGCATACGGGGTTCATCCGATCCAGGTGGGTCAGTGGAAGAAGGCCATTCAGGAACAGGCTGCGAGCCTGTTTGAGGGAAAGCGTGGTCCCAAGCCGGTTGCCGAACACCAACAGCCTTTAATGCTGTACGGCGAGATCGGCAAGCTGAAGATGGAACTGGACTGGCTGAAAAAAAAGTCCGGGATCAATCTGCCATGAAGCGTCGATCCTGGATTGAGCCAAACGAAGAGATTCCGGTGGTTCGCCAATGTGAATTGGCCAGTGTCACCCGATCAACGGTCTATGCCCAGCGCCGGCCTGTCGAAATGGACGAGACAGATCGGTTGTTGTGTCGCCTGATCGACGAAGAATACACTCGACGCCCCTTTTACGGTAGCCGGCGGATGGTCGTCTTCCTGAAGCGTGGAGGGCATGAGGTCAATCGTAAACGGGTACAGCGGCTGATGCGCAGGATGGGACTGGCCGGGATGGCGCCAGGCCCCCACACCAGTCGGCCTCATCCGGAGAACAAGGTCTATCCCTATCTGCTGCGAGGTGTCGCCGTTACACGTCCCAATCAGGTCTGGAGCACTGATATCACGTATATCCGCCTGGAACGGGGCTTTGTCTATCTGGTGGCGATCATCGATTGGTACAGCCGCAAGGTACTGAACTGGCGGTTGAGCAATACGATGGATGCGGACTTCTGTGTCGACTGTCTCGAAGAGGCTCTGCGATGCCATGGTAAACCAGAGATCTTCAACAGCGATCAGGGCTCACAGTTTACCAGCGCGGTCTTCACCGGTGTGCTCGAGCGCGAAAAGATCCGCATCAGTATGGATGGCCGGGGCCGGGCGCTGGATAACATCTTTGTGGAACGGCTGTGGCGTAGCCTCAAGTATGAGGAGATCTATCTCAAGGGGTATGCCGACATGGCGGAGCTGACGCTGGGACTGATTGAATACTTCGCGTTCTACAATGGAGAGCGGCCCCATCAATCACTCGCCAACCTGACACCTGACCAGGTCTACAAGAGTGGACAGGGTGGTGGCGCATTGATTGTCGATAAGTTCATCAAGGAAGGGGCTGGATCAGAGGCAAACGAAAAATCGGGGCAGCGCTGCGCAGCTGTGGGTGAGGAAGAATGCACAGCTTAAATTTAAGTGAATTCTGTCTTGACTATGGGGTCCACTTTAACCATCATGAAC
>JALTPW010000379.1 GCA_026999335.1 Chromatiales bacterium | reverse complement strand
GTTGGTTTGGTAGGGTGGGCACTGCCCACCAAGGATTTCGCAGGGACTGTCAATGGTGGGCGGTGCCCACCCTACACGGACTTGGCGCCTTCTTCCGGCCCCGGGGCCAAACACACCACCCCGGAATAAAGTACAATTCCACCCCATGCGTCACTTGCTCATTCTCATTTTGCTGACCCTCACCGCCTGCGGCTTCCATCTGCGTGGGAGTGTCGAAATCCCACCCTACCTGAAAACCATCCAGCTAGAGGATGCCAGCCCCGCCACACGTATCGCCCCGGAGCTGGAACGCGCCCTGCAGGATGAAGGCGTCACCATTACCGACGATGCCGCGCAGGCCAATGCCGTGCTGCGCCTGCATTCGGAATCCTTCAGCCGCCGCGTGCAGGCGGTGGATGCCAGTGGTAAAGCGCAGGAATACGGTTTGCAGTACAGCGTGGTGTTCTCCGTGCTGGGGCCGGATGGCACTGCCTGGCTGTCCGATGCCAACGTCTCCTCTGTGCGCGATCTGCGTTTTGATGAGGGTGAGGTGCTGGGCGCCGGCGGTGAGCAGGAACAGCTGCAGGCCGAGATGCGTGCCGAGGCGCTGCGCGGTATTTTGCGCCAGTTGGCGCGTGTCACGCCGGTGACGGCAGAGGCCGAAGTGACCCCTGCTGCGGGTGGTCTGCCATGAACGTCCGCGCTGAACAGCTCAAGGCACAGATGGCCAAGGGTCTGGCGCCAGTCTATCTCATCAGTGGCGATGAGCCCCTGCAACAGGGTGAGGCCTGTGATGCCATCCGCCAGGGCACGCGCGAGCAAGGTTTTAGTGAGCGGCAGGTCATGCATGCCGAGGCCGGTTTCGACTGGAACGCACTGCTGGCCGAAGCCAATGCCCTGTCCCTGTTTGCCGAGCAGAAGCTCATCGAGCTGCGTATTCCCAACGGCAAGCCGGGTACGGAGGGCAGCAAGGCCCTGCTGGCCTATCTCGAACGGCCGCCCGAGGACACGGTGTTGCTGATCATCAGCGGCAAGCTGGACAAGAATGCGCAGAAAGCGAAGTGGTTCAAGGCCGTGGACAAGGCCGGTGTCAGCGTGCAGGTGTGGCCGGTGGATGCGCAGCAGATGCCGGGCTGGATCGAACAGCGTCTGCGTGCGCGTGGCTTGCAGCCGGAGGCCGGCGCTGCGGCGCTGCTGGCCGAGCGGGTGGAGGGCAATCTGCTGGCGGCGGCGCAGGAGGTGGAGAAGCTGGTGCTGTC
>JALTPW010000378.1 GCA_026999335.1 Chromatiales bacterium | reverse complement strand
AAGCAGACCCTTGGCTGCGACAAGATCAACGTGGCCAGCATCGGCAACGTGGTGAGCCAGCTGCACATGCATGTGATCGGTCGCCGCCACAATGACTTTTTCTGGCCGGGCGTCGTGTGGGGACGTGAGGAGCGAGAGGCATACAGCGATGAGGCGGTGATGGCGATTGTCGCCTCGCTGCTGGCAAATCTCGACGGGCAGTTTGTGCTGAGCGAACAGTAACCGGGGCCTTACTCCGCACTAATTTCAATTCTCGCCATACCGCCGGTCTTTTTGCCATCGGCGGCATACTCCACGATCAGCAGGGCATACCTGCCGGGATTCAGCCCCTTCATCTGGTGCCGGCCTTTCAGGCTGTTGACCCGCATGGGTTTTTGTTGATCCATGCGGATTTCCACATAATCGCCGCCCTTGCCACGCACCACGGCATAGTCCACAACAAAATCACTATTGGCGGGAATAGTACTACCGTCGAGCGGCATATAGACCTCGATCAGGGGTAGCGGCAGACCGCTGTCCACAGTCTGGAAATCCAGCTTGCCCTCGTCACCGCAGGCGGTGAGCAGGCTGAGAGCGAATAGGGCTGGCATGGTGGGTCTCATAGCCGATATGATGAAGCATTTTATGGCCGTTTGCATCGACAGGCTTTACATGACGCATATTCGCAATCAACCCCCCTCCACAAAGACCCTGCGGGTCACCACTGACTGATGCCGACTGGGGATTCACAGCGCCGCCTGGGTGTAGGCATGACCATTGCCATGTGGATCGTGCTGCTCGGTCTGCTGACCTTGTTTTTTCAGGACTGGAACGAACAGCAGCGTAACCCCAATCAAAACCCACAAACGCGTACCGGCGCCGATGGTGTGCAGGAATTGCTACTGACCCGCAATCGCGCCGGCCACTATGTGGCCAGCGGCAGCATCAATGGCGAAGCGGTGGTGTTTATGCTGGACACCGGCGCCACAGACGTCGCCATCCCCGGCCCGGTGGCAAAACGTCTGCGCCTGAAGCAGGGTAAAGCAATGATCTACCAGACCGCTAATGGCCCGGTAAGGGTGTATGCCACAGTGCTGGACGACGTCTCCCTGGACAATATCTCACTGCAGGGCGTGCGTGCCTCCATCAATCCCGCCATGCACCAGCAGGAGGTGCTGTTGGGGATGAGCTTTCTCAAGCACTTGGAGTTTACCCAGCGAGGCAATACGCTGACATTGCGCCAGTATTAACCCGGATGC
>JALTPW010000377.1 GCA_026999335.1 Chromatiales bacterium | reverse complement strand
CAGCTGCGGGCTGCGCTTCGTTTGACGGTACGTCAGCGGCTGGAGGCACTGGAATCACTCACCGAGACCAGCCGCCATTTTGCACAGATGCGACATGCCGGAGAACTTCACTATGGGGATCAAGTCAGGCATAAGCAGCCCGCCGCCACGGCAAAAGTGGGTGAACCCGGTAGCGACTACACCCCGACTCCCGGTGCTGGCAGATACAGGCTACACCTGTACGGCTGTACGCCAACACCACTGGCGGGTTACCTCAAGGCACTGGCTATTTTGCGCCTGGTTGCCGAGCAAAAAGACGCCGAGGCCAGAGGCTGGTGGGAAGGGGAACATTTTGTGCTGGAGAGCGTGCTGGACGAGGAAGGATTAAAAGCGTTTTTCTTGGCAGAGTACAAGCCAACGCCGATCATTGCGCCGTGGAATGGTGGCAGTGGATTTTATCTAAATGACAATAAAGGCGGTATTTCTGCATTAGAAAAATCTGATGATATACGGTTTCATGGTTACTTGGAATCGATCACTATTGGAAAGTTAAGTATTAAATTAATGGAATTGTCGGAGAGTCCCAAAGATAAGGTAGTAAAGTCTAATCTTCTTATATATTTGCGCTCACAATTACCCGATGAAGCGTTAGCCTGGATGGATGCAGCGCTTATGCTGAGCAGTGAAGACGTGCGTTTTCCTCCATTGCTGGGCACAGGCGGAAATGATGGACGACTTGATTTCACGAATAACTTCATGCAGCGTCTGAATGATGTATTTGGCCTTTCAGATAAAAATGATGAACAGACCAGTAATGCGTGGCTGGATGAAAGCGTATATAGGAACCCCCAACCCTTTTTGACGAATAAAAAAGCCATCGGCCAGTTTTCACCCGGGCAATCTGGCGGGCCAAATGCAGGCACTGGCTATGATGCTGAATCACTCATCAATCCATGGGATTTTGTTTTTATGATTGAAGGGGCGCTGTTGTTTGCCGCAGCGGCAACCCGTCGATTGGGAAGTGAAGAACGGAGCGCCTTAACCTTTCCTTTTACAGTGCGTCCCAAGGGGAGTGGCCAGGGTGGTTTGAGTATGGGTGATGAGGCCTCTGCGCGGGCGGAGATATGGTTGCCGTTGTGGGAGAGACCAACCGCGCTATTGGCCCTCAAGAGTCTGCTTTCTGAAGGTCGCGTTACGTTGGGTCGTTGTAGTGTAAAGGATGGATTGGACTTTGCCAGAGCCATCAGTCTGCTGGCAGTTAACCGGGGTATCAATAGTTTCCAGCGCTACGCATTCATGATGCGATCAGGCAAGGCCTACCTTGCCACGCCGTTGACCCGCTTTCGTGTTCCGCGGGAGCCTCTGCAGGATTTACTCAGCGAACTGGATCATTGGCTTTGGCGCTTCCAGGCCTGGGCGCGCGGGGACAATACGCCTAACCGGGTCAAGAGTCTTGCACAACGTTTGGATAATGCCTTGTTTGATCTGACTCGGCAACGCGGAGACAGGTATGGTGTTGTACAGAAAGTACTGATTATTGTCGGTGAAATTCAACGCTATGCAGGCACCAGTCCGGCGACGCAAGAAAAAATACCGCCTGTGCCGATCCTGAGTGAGCGCTGGTTCTCGGCGGCCAGAGATAACGGCATTGAATTTCGTATCGCAGCCGCACTGACCGGACTACACGGCACTAAAGAGCAGCCGCTCCCCATGAGAGTGCATTTATCACCACTTGATCCCAAAGGAAGAAAAGATCCAGTCTGGCTATTGGAGGGAAAAAAGCATAAGTATCGTACTTGGCACTACGGTGGACTGGAAAAGAATCTAATTTCAGTGTTGGAAAAGCGACTGTTGCTGATGCAGAAAGACGGATTCAGCGACAAACCCTTGAATGGCTGGCCCGGTGTGGATCTGACGTCAATGACCACTTTCCTTGCCGGCGAAACAGATGACAATCGCATCGCTCAGTTGCTAGCCGGGCTTGCTCATTGCAGAGTGCCCGGGCATATCGAATGGGAGCCTGTTGAAGATTTTTGTGCCATTCCCGCTGCATTTACCTTGCTCAAGCTGGTGATGACGCCTGACCGGCAACTTCGTCGCTGTGGCCTGCTGATGGATCATGAACGTTTACCCGTGCCTTCTGGCCTGGTGCGGCGACTTGCAGCAGGCCGGGTCGATGATGCTGTCAGGCTTGCTCAGCGACGGCTTCGTATTGCGGGGATATCACCCCTGCCGGAATCGCCGTGCGGCGTTGGACTGAGTGGTTCCCGATTGGCGGCGGCCCTACTGATTCCTCTCACCGATGCAGCGATTCGATATCTGTATCGCTCTATTTCTCAACAAGACAACAAACAGGCCTCTTGAATATTGGCAAGCCCAGGAGAAAAAACATGACACTGAATCTTGATGCATTGAAGGATAGCCCGCGATTGCTGATCGAGGCCAGGCTCAAGCCTGTGCAGGGCATGCGTTTTCAGCCCACCGGTTTCCCGGAGATCGGTGCGGCGGAATACGATGGGCCGGATGGTGAAAAAATGTTGCTGGTGGAATCGGCGCAGAGTATGGCCAATCGTCTGGAGGCAGTCTGTTGGGATTCAGTAAAAGATAATTTCGTGGAGCCTTTAACAAACCTTCCCTATATTAATATTTTGGATGGGGGTGGGGGGTTTCTTACAAGCTCTGTTCTTGATTCCCACCGACTAAACTCGAACTATGTTATGGAATCCAGTAATGGAATAGTTCCTGAAATGCTACATGAGGAGCTGAAGGAATTGGATGGAAGATCGATTGATTTAAGAAAAGCTGCGGCTGCAATTCTCAAATACGATATTGGGTCGATAATACATGGAGTCTTTCTTGTTAAGCAAGGTTATAAAAAATGGGAGAACCTTAAAGAAGGACGAATTCGGTTGCCGCGAATTGTTTCAGCATTTATTGAGGCCGAAGATATCAAGATAGCATCAAGTGGTGGGGCAAAACTCGATCATATTAATCCATCGCAAAAAGATGGAAAAGGAAATGTCATATACAGCAAAGATGAATATGTCTCACCAAAGATCACCGCATACTTCAATATTGACTTGGCACAGCTGCGTGGTTACGGGTTCAGTGACACGGTCACTGAATTGCTGATTGTGCTTTCTCTGTTCAAGGTTCGACGTTTCCTCGAATGTGGACTGCGCTTGAGAACAGCCTGTGATCTGGATGTGGATATGATTACCGTCACTCGTCCTGACGGATTCGAAATACCGGAAACTGCCGATCTGGAAAAGGCATTGCCAGATTTGATAGCAGCCGCTAACAGAGAGGGCGTGTTCGCCGATCCCGTCATCACTGAAGTTACCTACAGGAAGTAACGGCATGCTGGCGATTGGATTCCGTTTTCTTGCTGGTCGTTATCATGCCAACCCCTGGGGACGCCACGTCAATGAGGCTGATATCGAATGGCCGCCAGCGCCGTGGCGTGTCTGTCGCGCCCTGATTTCCACTTGGTATCACAAGGCCGATCATCAACAATTTACCTTCGGGCAACTGGAAATATTGATTGATGTTTTGAGTGAAACGCAGCCTGTCTATGAATTACCGCCAGCAGTGCATACACACACCCGGCACTACATGCCACAGGGAGTATTGAGTAAGGGGCGTGAAGCAACTAAATTGGTTTTTGACGCCTTCGCCCGAGTGGATCCACAGACTGAGCTGGTGATGGCCTGGCCAGAACTGGAATTGACTAATGACGCTAGCATGTTGCTTGATGATTTACTGCACAAGCTGGGTTATCTGGGCAGAGCCGAAAGCTGGGTAGAAGCGCGTCGTCTACCTGATGAAGAACTTCCCGAAACATTTCAATGCCGACCGGGCGAAAACCCGGTGGATACCGATACCGGAGAAATTGTGGGAGAGGTGGTACGGCTACTTGCTCCACAATCTCATCAAACTTATCAGCGATGGCGGCAGGGATTTGTTGGCGCTGAAATTTCTGAACAGA
Source organism: Chromatiales bacterium (assembly GCA_026999335.1). Lineage (GTDB taxonomy): Bacteria > Pseudomonadota > Gammaproteobacteria > SZUA-152 > SZUA-152 > DRQN01. The sequence continues at coordinate 513 of JALTPW010000377.1, read as the reverse complement.
AAGGAAAAAAGAAGAAATTACTGCAACAAACATCCCCGGAGAGTTTAACCAGGGCGCTGTGTCTGGATACCTCTGAATTGCAGAAAGCGGGCTGGAGTCAGCCGCCCGCCGGGACATTTGTCAATTACCTGCGCCCCGTGGATTGCCTGCGGCCAAAATTGGCAAGGCCCAAAACGCATACCCGATCAGTGACCACCGCCCGCTTCATGCTGGTGGGCAAACCCCGGCCACGCATTGAAGATGCAGTCCGTATCGGGGAACGGTTTCGTGCAGCGCTCATGGGAAAGGCTAAATACGTGCTAGATGGCGAGAACAATATCCCGTCGGAATTGTCCGGGCACAATCTCGGTCAGAATAAACGTCACGATCACGCCTTTTACCTGCCTGAGGATGCCGATGCCGATGGGCGTATCGATCACATCCTGCTGCACGCGTCGGGTGGTTTATCAGCGGCGACACAGCGGGTGTTGGCGCGTTTCAATGTGTTGCGCGGCAGGCAGGGCCGGGAATGGC
>JALTPW010000376.1:8205-11638 GCA_026999335.1 Chromatiales bacterium | reverse complement strand
CAAAACCGGCCAGCGAATGAGCGATTATCTGTTCGGCCTGCATGCAGTGCAGGCCGCACTGGAGCAGGCACCCGACAGTGTGTCTGAATTGTGGGTGGATCAGCGGCGTCATGACAAGCGCATGGCGATGATACTGGAGCTGGCGAAAAAGGCCGGCACCACCGTCCACGGCAGCGACAAGCATGAATTGGAAACCCTGGTCTCCGGGGCGCGTCACCAGGGTGTGGTGGCGCGCTCGGTGGCGCCGCGCAATCTGGGCGAGGCCGACCTTGAGCGCATTCTTGACGTTCTCGAGGCCCCCCCTTTTCTGCTGATCCTCGATGGCGTCACCGATCCGCACAACCTCGGCGCCTGTCTGCGCAGCGCCGATGCCGCCGGAGTACAGGCAGTGATCGCGCCCAAGGATCGTGCCGCCTCTTTGACCGCCACCGCCATCAAGGTTGCCAGTGGTGCCGCGCAGACTGTGCCCTTCGTGCAGGTCACCAACCTGGCGCGCAGCCTGAAAGAGCTGCAGGAACGCGGCATCTGGCTGGTGGGGTTGGACGGTCACGCCGAGCAGACCCTATACGAACTCGATCTGCGCGGGCCGCTGGGCATCGTCATGGGCGCCGAAGGGCAGGGCCTGCGCCGTCTTACCAAGGAACGCTGCGATTTCCTCGCCACCATCCCCATGGTGGGCACGGTGGAGAGCCTCAATGTTTCCGTCGCCACCGGTATCTGCCTGTTTGAGGCTCTGCGCCAGCGCCGGGGGGCGCTCTCTAACGGTTAATGCTTGACCGACGGGGGGTTACTCACAGGAGCTGGGGGAAGCGAAATGGAGCTGTTACTCATCGCTGGTCACCCGCTGTTCCACAAGGCCTTGTGCCGGATCTTGTGGGAACTGGCAGAGGGTCTCCATGTTCACGAGGCGGCCACCGTTGTCGAAACCCTGGACATTCTTGACGGAAGCGTGGTGATGGATCTGGTGTTGTATGACTGGCGCCTGCCCGACGGCGGGCGGTCTACGAGGTCTGGTGGCCATTTGCCAGCTGTTGCCGTCGACGCCGGTGGTCTCCGCCAATGAAGACCCGGATGTGATCGCCGCTGTCCTGAGCGCAGGTGCTCGAGGTTACATTCCCAACTCGGTCAGTACCGAGGTTATCGGCTTGTTGCATTTACCCTTGACCTGAAATCCCCCTCTCTGCGGGCACAGATTCTGCCAGCGAATTAATGCACACCTTTAACCGCTCCGACTCCACGGGTTTATGCAGGAGCAGAAAGCCCGAGTCGTGGGCCTCACGAATGCGCGCCGGGGCCGTGTCTCCGGTCACGATAATGGCAGGTATGGGGGAGTCCAGCTTTTCATGCAGCCAGTTGACGACGGGCAAGTAAGGTCAATTCATGCGTTGTAACATTCATCCATTCAAAAAAGAATAAGGGCTAGAGTCGGCATACACTTTGAGCATAGGTCAAGTGAAACAGACACTTCTAGGAAAAGTACGAAGGCTCTTCCTCCACTACCTGACTCCGAGTTGGAAGGTACTAAACAGTGGTATAGCCTTTGGATTGAAACTGACGCCGATTCCCCACAATACCTCATGAAGAAAGGCGTGATCAAAAACGTTTAAGGTGAGATTTTTCAGGGACAACACTACAAACCAAAACAGTCAGCTTAACTTGCGTGGGACGAGAGTTTGCCCTATGAATATAAGTATTCTGCTGAAATCGATAGAAAAATATGAATGGGAAGAACCGAGGTGTTAGCGAGAAGAGCTGTTTGTTCAATGGTTCATTGACAGTTATATTTTCGTAGACTAGCCTTAGTGCGTCGCGCTTAGGATGAGCACGTGCTATTGATGATGAACAACTTTCTTCAATGATAAAACAAGGAGGTTCCTCACGATCTAACTCATATTGCATTATCATCTATGCCAGGGTCTCAATCAAAGGGATCAGGGGGAAGAGTGCTCTATTTTCAAGAATCAAATTGAATCACCAGTAGGCACCGGGTAGTGCTCCTGCTGCATAACGAGGGCAGGATGTGATCATTTGGTATCTGTGAATTTACATGCTTTATAGAAAAGGAAAATATAATGAAAGGGATATTTGCTATCTGTGCGATGGTTTTCGCTAGCTCAATGTTAGTGTATTCAGATGAGTCCAAGGCTTCGGATCGTGCCAGCTACTTTGCCTCCGTGTTGACTCGAGGAACAACTGTTGTAATTCCGGAAGCGACAGTAAAAAAGTTATGTGGTGATTTTGACGGTTGCACATTAAGAATGGGCATGTATAACTGGGATGGTACTGGGCGAACTGCTTCCAGAGACTCGCTATTTTATTATAATTCAAGTAATAGAAACTGGCGGGCTTCTCGCGGAGACAAGGCTGGGGCTAACCTCAATGTTGCTACACAACATGTGATGAATGCTTGGGCTTGCTATTTTACTGACGGCCGTTACGCTGGCTTTGCCAACTATGGTGACTTCAATACTAACTTTGGATTGTTGTCATGGAATCAATATTCTGCCTCATGTAAATTGACTATCATTGATTAGTGAGAAATAGAACTATAGAGGTGCCCATGGTGGTGTATGGGTGCCTCTTATAGTCCATTAACCCTAATCATGTGAGAGAATTCATGATACTTAAAAATACAAAGTCGTATTATTTGTCTGGCATGGTCATTTTCATAATTGCCGTATTAGCTTTCTATGTTTCAACCACGGACACTCCTGTGAATCACGTTGCCAATGATGAGCAAAACAAAGCTTCAGCATCTGCTCAGGAAAAACCCTCTAATACAGCTCAACAATCTATTGTTTTTGAGAAATTCATTGAAAGCTGGAAAAAAGACATTGCAAAATCTGGTCAGGAAAAAGTGCGTGATAGAGGTCAACAATTTCCAGATACAGATAACAAAATAGAGGGTCAAGAGATCGTCGAAAATACACAGAATACTGAAATCGATGAAGCAGAAGGTAAAGTAGAAAACCAGGATAAAATACTTGAAGAAATGGTGGCGCTTGCTTCAGGTGAAAATATTGATGTTGGAGAGCTTCGTCCCCGCCCATTAAGCAGTAACATCAATTCAACTCCAACGGGTGAGTATGCAGACCAAATTGATCAAGCTGTCATTAACGAGCAAGCGAGGACACAAGGAATTGAGCTGCCGGAAGTCGATCCGGGTTCTCATCCACCGACAAGTGTGAATTTATCTTCAAAACCTTCAGGAGAGCATTCTGAGGAAATTGATCAAGAAGCAATTTATGCTAAAGAAAAAAGAGACGAGTTTGGCGTAGTGGAATCAGATTTAGCAGCGGAATCATCAGCAGAGTAAGGGTGGATAAGGGGTCGAAGCCCTTATAAGTGGATAAGGAAGTGGATAAGAGGCCGAAGCCCTTATCGGTTGAATACATGGGCGTAGAAGCCGCGCGCCGGCCGATTCCTTTCGGAG
>JALTPW010000376.1:0-8195 GCA_026999335.1 Chromatiales bacterium | reverse complement strand
ATATGATGTAATGAGGTTTAGTGGCTAAAAACATGCTTATTTCAACAAATTTAGGCATACCCACAATTAACAGGCTCAAATGTGATATATATTGCAAAATCGGTATTTTATCGCAAACACGGACACATCATATTGAGAGCACACCCCTTTCGGAAGACATGCAGCATGGCCGTTTCTGGAAGGGGGATGTAAGCTGGTGTTCAATTTCAATGCTCTATCGGTTTTGTCCAGTCTTCCAGCATTAAATGATGCTCCACATTATAAAATGCTTTGTCATTGGTAATTAAAACGGCACCCATAGCTACGGAATGGGCTGCAATCAGCATATCCATTGTACCCAGGGGCTTGCCCTCGTTTTCACAGGCCGTTCGTCATTGAGCATAGGTAGCTGCGACATCAGAATTCAAAGGCAGGATTTCTACTCGCAATAAAAACTCTTTAACGGCAGTAGGAAGTCGTTTGGCTCCGGGCTTTTTAGCAACACCACGCAGCAATTCAGCTTCCGTAATTGCGGAAATGCATACCTTGGCCATAGGCACACTTCGTAAATTCTCTCTGATAACCTTCGGTTCGCCTTTTATGATGTAATTGGCGGTATTAGTGTCGAGCATATAACGTTGATCTTCCATTAAAACAAATTCCGATCCTGTGGAATCTCATTGTCGCGCTCGACCATAAAGTCGTCTGGTACATCGATGGATTCTATAATTTTGAAAAAATCATCCCAATTTCCAGGTTTCTTGGAAATGATCATATCGCCTGTTTCAGAGTCTTTGCGAATATAGATCTCATCACAATCGAATCGATAGTTGACAGGTAACCGGACGGCCTGGCTACGGCCATGTCTCATGGCAATTCACTTCACAATACGTCATATACCGCAGTACATGACCGCAAGTGTAATATATCTTGATATATTGAGGGCCAGCCCGAAAATCCATGAAACAAGCCACGATTTCGGGCGAGACTAATTCGCCTGCTAGCTGAATGGATATTGTCATGGGGATAAGGGGGCGAAGCCAATGTCATTAAATTAAGCATTAAATCATTGAATTGCTTTGTTTTTTTGTGGTTTTCATTAAACGTTTTGGTGTTTGATTTTCACCGAGGATAACGCCTGCCCTTTCGTACCGGTTCTATTGTACAAACCATGTCATCAATCAAAGCTTCTAACCTACTCTGTAGCTTCTGAGTGGAAAAAAGAAGCAATTTCATCACTGTATTTTTCATTTTTAAAAGCACCTGAGCAAAATTAATCTGGTAGGTATGCTGACGATCAGACGTTGTTTTGTCGATTTGTTTTTGAGCAACATTAGCCACTATGGCAGTCAGGTTGCTGGCGAGCACCTTCGCATAAAAAATCCTGTTTTACTGACAGGACAGACTTCTCAGCCCTAGTCGGGGCGCTTATTGACGTGCCGGTGATGCTACTGGCAGTGATGAGTCGTAGCCACGGCTGGTACGACTGCCGGCCTGGCGAATAACCCTGCCTGTCCGCCGGAGATGCATTCGCATTTGCTATAGCCGATGCCACCTCCGTCGGCAGGGGCCAGTATTTACTGACGGGTTTTACTTAATTTCTCCACGGCCCTGCCGCTATTCGTAGCGGAAGTCTATTGGCCGAAATGCCTGAATGGAGAGCTTTTTTGAAACACCGTCACCTGGATGTGTTGTTGGTCGTACTGTTGGGAGTGGCGCTCGTGCTGCCACCACTGGGCATATTTGAGGGTCGGCTTGCCTGGGGATTGGCGGGCTGGAGCCTGCTGCTTACACTGCTTGTTGGTGGGTATCTGGCCACGATGCGCCGTGCCGCAAGGCGCGATTTGCGAGGCATTGTCAGTCAGCTGCTGGCCGGTGACAGAATCCACACCGCGCAGCGTTACACCGATAGCGAACTGCTTGCGGCGGAACTGAATCCACTGTTATCGACCTGTGATGAACAGATTACCGAAATCGCCGCCTCGGCCAGTCGGTTGCTGCCCATATCCCGTGAACTGGCCGACAGCTTTATGTTGATCAAACAGAAATCCGAGATGCAAAACCAGTATGGCAACCAGGTGGCGGAGTCGGTGACCGAGCTGGAAGGTCTGCGCCAAGCCGTTCACTGCCAGAATCAGGATATTGGCACGGCGGTTGATGAGGCGGTGGCGGGGGCGGCGCAGTCCAAGGAATCCGTCAGTCGAACCGAACAGAGCATGCGCAAGCTGGCTGAGTCGACGGATCGTGCGGCGAACCAGATCGATGTGCTGGCCAACGTCAACAAGGAGATTGTCGGTATCACCCAGGCCATTACTGAAGTGGCGGAGGCGACCAATCTGCTGGCGCTGAATGCGGCCATCGAGGCGGCGCGGGCGGGTGAACACGGGCGGGGATTTGCCGTCGTCGCCGATGAAGTGCGGCGCTTGTCCGCCCAGACTCAGGAGGCCACCACGCAGATCCGTTCACTATCGGATTCCATCAGTAACGAATCGATACGTACCGTGACGCAGATTCGCCAGACACATGATGACTCGCTAACAACCCTGGATCAGATGTCGCAAACGTCCACGGAAATTGAGCGAATTTTGCTGGCTGTACAAAAAATCAAACATTTGTCGGATGAAATGATGGGCGCGATGACGCATCAGGAGCAAGTATCGAACATTGCCCACGGCTATGTGCAGTCTCTGGTGGACTTGAACTCCAGCGTGGTTTCAGCCAATCAGACACAGGCGGTATCGGAAACAGACTTGCAGAAGCTGGGCATGTTTCTGCGTAAAAAAATTGAACGCTTTGAGACGAGCAAGGATGGCTGGGATGAGTCACTGCGCTCCAGGGAAGGTCGACATTCTAAACGGCAGCAGAAGGATCAGGAAGATAATAAGGTCACCAATTCACCAGCGACTGCTGATTCCGGAGATGTAGAGTTGTTTTGATGAATGTCGTCAAAAGCAGGCAATGACTGGCGGGTTGTTGAAAAGTTCTGCGTTTCAGCAGTCTCTTCAGGCAGTGCTCCAGTCTGCCGATGTTGTTAACCGAGCAGCAAAAGATGCAGGAATTTAATAATGGAGCTAGGCGGGTATCCGGACAGTGACCCCCTCTAGTCGTATTGGCCCAATGCGGAGAGGGCCCCTGGGCACCAAGGAGCCGAAGGATGAAAAGAAATCTACCCATTACCAATGTTGAGAAAACCTTTGGTGATGACGCTAATATCCTTTCCACCACTGATCTGAAGGGGGCAATCACCCACGTCAACCCGGATTTCATCGAAATCAGTGGTTTCGACAAAGGCGAACTGATCGGCAAAAATCACAATACCGTGCGCCACCCGGACATGCCGCCAGCGGCCTTTGAGGATCTGTGGAAAACGGTCAAGTCGGGCCGTTCGTGGATGGGCATCGTCAAGAATCGCTGCAAGAATGGTGATCACTACTGGGTCAATGCCTACGTCACGCCCATTATCAAGGATGGCAAGATCGTTGAATATCAGTCGATCCGCAGCAGGGCCAGTCCTGCGGAAATCGAGCATGCCGAGCAACTCTATGCGCGTATCAATGCCAACAAGCCTCCCCGTTGGCTAAAGCGTCCACCGATAGCTTTTCGGTACAAGCTGATCTCCGCCTTTCTGTTGCTGCAGATGGCTACCCTGGCGATTCCCGTTGCCATGGGTGGCCTCAGTCTGCTGACAGCGCTGGCCAGCCTGCTGCCGGGTTTTGTCATTATGGGTCTTTTTTATGTATTTGAGGCTCACCCCCTGTGCCGGGTCTTTGCCAAGGCCCGCTCGCTCTTCAATAATCCACTTGCCCTCCACATATTTACCGGTCGTCAGGACGAGGCCGGTCAAGTCATGCTGGCACTGAAATATCTGGAAAAAGAGGTCGCTGGCATCGTTGGGCGTATCGCGGATTCATCGTCGAGCATTGCCGGTTTTGCCGACAAGCTCATGGTCTCTATCGAACAGAACAAGACCACCATCGACAGTCAGCATATAGAGACAGACTTGGTTGCCACGGCGGTGACGGAGATGTCCGCCAGTATTCAGGAGGTCGCCGGCAATGCGCAATTGACGGCGGAATCGGCCACCCGGGCCAACACCGAAGTTAACAACAGCAAGCAGGTGGTGAACCGTACCATGGAGGCTATTCACACCCTGGCGGATGATGTGGAGCAGGCCAGCAGGGTGATCCGCAAGCTCAACGAAGACAGTGAAAAAATCAGCAGCGTAGTCAGTGTTATCAGCGGTATCGCCGAGCAGACTAATCTGCTGGCTCTCAATGCCGCTATCGAGGCGGCGCGCGCAGGTGAGCAGGGTCGAGGTTTTGCGGTGGTGGCCGATGAGGTACGTACACTGGCCAACCGTACCCATGACTCCACACGCGAGATTCAGGAAATGATCGAGCACCTGCAGACCGGCGCCAGCCGTGCCGTGGAGGTCATGGAAAAGAGCCGGCAGCAAGCCGATAGCAGCGTCGAGCGCGGAGAAGAAGCCGTGAGTTCGCTGAATGCCATTACCGATGCCGTGGCCACCATCAATGACATGAGTGTACAGATCGCCGTGGCGGTAAAAGAGCAGAATGCCGTGGCCCAGGAGGTCAGCCAGAATATCGTTAATATCCAGCAATCATCGGAAATGAGCGTCGAAGGGATCCAGACCAGTGAAGAAGCCAGTACCGCCATGGCCGCCAAGGCTCAGGAAATGAAGATGCTGGCAGCGCAATTCTGGGACAAGCGCCGCACCTGATAAGGCGCTATACCGCTTCAGACAGTCGTTTTCCCTGCCAACGCTGCTACAAGCCCTACTGCGCACGAACCCAGGTGTATGTCTTGGCTCATCGTGCTTTGCTTGTGACCGTTTATTGATCAAGCAAATCGCCGATTTTTCTTTCCAGGATGGTTTCGTCGCTTGTGCGGAATCCTAAATGAGTGCTGACGATATTGCCCTTACGGTCAATAAGATAGCTGGTGGGCATGGCGCTGACCTTGTATTTCTTGGCGACACTGCCTTTGGCATCGTGGGCGATCATGAAGCCGGGCTGCATTTGCTGGATAAATCTTTCTGCCAGTTGCCGATTGCGGTCGATGCTGATGGCCACGATAGTGAGTCCGTCATCGCCGTATCGGGTCTGCATTTCATCCATCCAGGGGAATGATTTTCTGCACGGCAGACACCAGGTGGCCCAAAAATCCAAATAGACGACCCGGCCTTTGAGGGCGGCGAGGCTGATCTCACCGTTATCCGGCAGGGTTGGCAGGGTAAAAACAGGTGCCGGTTGCTGGGCGAAGGCACTTAGGGGCAGGACTAAGAGGAATACGGCCAACAGTGGGGGAAAATAGGCTCGCATGGGTTTGGGATCTCCGGGCGTACGATAGTTTTGTGATATTTATGGGTGATAATTGTCTGTTGCTGTGTCCCAGAGGCTTTTGTTGGACTGCGCTGGGATGGGCGGCTATGTTGCCGCAGTCTGAGAGGGCGCCTCGGATTGTTCGTCCATTGTAGGGGATGGCTGGGAGCGGGAGTAGCTTTCACCTGAAACCACGGATTCAGATTTCAAAAAATGACCGGAGAGAGTGTGGCAATGAAAGGTGTGAAATGTTGATCAAACGTCCAGCGGATATCAAACCCCATGAGATTACTGAGCCTGCACTTTATCGCGACCGGCGTCGTTTTTTACAAGCAACATCCGGCGCGGCACTGGCCTTTGCGACTTCGGGCCTGTTTCTGCCCGCTGAAGCAGCGGTTGGCCGCAAGCTGCCGGACTACCGCAAGAACCCGCGCCTTTCCACCGATGAGTCGCCGAATTCACTCAAGGACATCACCCGCTATAACAATTTCTACGAGTTTGGCACCCACAAGGAAGATCCGGCCAAACATGCCCATACCTTACGCACCGAGCCGTGGACGGTGCGTGTGGAGGGCGAAGTGGAAAAACCGGCCGATTATCACCTCGAAGACCTGATCAAGTCCGCTCAGCTGGAAGAGCGTATCTATCGCTTGCGCTGTGTGGAGGCCTGGTCGATGGTGATTCCCTGGGTGGGGATTCCATTGGCGGATCTCATCAAGCGGTTCAAGCCTGTGTCGCGCGCAAAGTTTGTGGAATTCACCACATTGCATGATCCCGAACAGATGCCCGGGCAACGGCGTGCGGTGCTGGACTGGCCCTATGTGGAGGGCCTGCGCATGGACGAGGCCATGCATCCGTTGACGATACTGGCCGTTGGCCTCTACGGCAAAATCCTGCCGAACCAGAATGGTGCGCCGATCCGCCTGGTGGTGCCGTGGAAATATGGCTTCAAGAGCATCAAGTCCATCGTCAAGATCCGTTTTACCGAGACGATGCCGAAGACGAGTTGGGCGCTGGCCGGGCCTGCGGAATACGGTTTTTACGCCAATGTGAATCCGGCGGTGGATCATCCACGCTGGAGCCAGGCCAAGGAACGTCGCATCGGTGAGTTTCTCAAGCGCAAGACAGTGATGTTCAATGGCTATGCCGACGCGGTGGCGGGGTTATATGCAGGCATGGATTTGCGGCGGAATTTTTGATTGAGAGCACCCCCTAAGCATGCGATACCTCAAACCCGTCGTTTTCCTCGCCTGCTTGCTGCCCTTGGCCCTGCTGGTCTGGGACGGTTTCCACGATGCCCTGGGCGCCAACCCCATCGAGACCATCACCCACCGCACCGGTGACTGGACGCTGCGTTTTCTGCTACTGACCTTGGCGATAACCCCTGCGCGCCGCCTGCTGGGCTGGGTATGGGCGTTGCGATTGCGGCGCATGCTGGGCCTGTTCGTGTTTTTCTATGCCTGTCTGCATTTCCTCACTTACCTGGTGCTGGATCAATTTTTCGACTGGGGCGAGATCGTCAAGGACATTGCCAAGCGGCCCTATATCACCATCGGCTTCAGTGCCTTCGTCCTGCTGATTCCCTTGGCCGTCACCTCGACCAAGGCCATGATGCGTCGTCTTGGCCGCCGCTGGGGGGACTTGCACCGGCTGACATATCTCGTTGCCATCTTTGCGGTGATACACTACCTGTGGTTGGTGAAGGCCGATTATCTACACCCCGTCATTTATGCCGCTGTCCTGGCGATCCTGCTCGGCATGCGGATGTGGCGAGGTTTAGCGGTGGTGCAGAAGTAGGGCAGACGTCAGAGTCGGGCACTGCGGGCCTTGATCGACATCAAACAACCCGGGGCACGTGCCCCTTACACTCTGCGCTTGATGATTGCCGGTAATTGACCCTATGCCCGTTTCCACCCGCCGCCAGCGGCAGCACGAAGAACACCTTGCTTACCGTTTGCACGGTTGCTGTTATCTCAATATCACCTACCACTGCACCCTGCGCTGCGCCTTTTGCCCCAAGTTCAACGGCAGCTGGGAGGTACAGAATATTGATCTGCTGCTGACCCGTGAGCCGCAGGCCGATGAGGTGCTGGCGGCCATTGGCGATTCCCGCAATGACCGGGAAATCGTCTTCTGCGGCCTGGGTGAGCCGACGCTGAATCTGCCGGTACTGCTGGATGTGGCGCGGACACTGAAAGCACAGGGCAAGCGCATCCGTCTCAATACCGACGGCCTGGCCAATCTGGTGCATGGCCGTGATGTGACGCCCGAGCTGGCCGAGGTGGTGGATGCGGTATCCATTTCCATGAATGCCCAGGATGAAGTGACCTATGTGCGCCACTGCCGGCCCAAGCAGGCTGGCGCCTTTCAGGCCATGCAGGATTTCGCCCGGCGGGCCGGGGAGCAGGGCATGGCGGTCACACTCACCGCCATCGATGGCCTCGATGGTGTGGATATCGCCGCTTGCGAACGCATAGCCGGCAGACTCGACGTCGGTTTCCGGCGCCGGGTGCTGGATGTGGTGGGTTGATAATTTATTGGGCGCCCCAGTCAACGATGCTTTTTTCCTCATGGCATTCGCGGCTGAAGCTGCTCCAGGTGGGCGCTTCGGTGTAGGAACAATTATGCCTTCGAAAGCGCGCCTCGCCTGCCAAAAGCAGGTTCCTTAAGAAAAGCGTCTACTGCCGCCTCAGGGCGCTTATTTTTGGTGCTGCAGGACAACTTCCCTGTGGCGCTGAACCCGGCATTATCACCTTTGAAAGAGTACTCGACGCACATGGCATTGTCGGATTACGTCACTACCCTCGGTCAGACCCTGTTGGCCCGCTATGGCGAGCGGGTGCACAAGGTCTCCATCGACGCCAGCTTCACCTG
>JALTPW010000375.1 GCA_026999335.1 Chromatiales bacterium | reverse complement strand
AATTTATGATGGTGGTATCGATTGTATTTGGGATTTATTCACTGTTATGGGCAACGGCCCCCTTTGATGCCATTAATTTTCCGGCCCGTCTCATTCTGGATAGTGCGGATTGGCCTGTCGATAATTTGTTTTCTCCTCTCGATAAGGAGACACAACTACTGTCAGCCATTGGATCCGGGTTGCTGGCTGCCATCGCAATTTTTCTCGGTGGGATTGTCGTGCCGGCAATAAGGGAAGGACACTGGCCAGTTATTCGCACGACCATCGTAGCAATGGTTGTTTGGTATGTTATTGATGGTGTTGGTTCAATCGCATCGGGTGTCGGCTCAAATGTAATCTTCAACTCCGTCTATCTGGCGCTGGTGCTGATACCGCTGGTTGGCGCAAAGAAATCTGACGAAGCATTCCGCGTGGGCACATAAAACGTGTCCACCCTACTTGGCTATCCATGGCGATCTCTCGCTATGCATCCAACAATCGCCTGTTAAGCAAGGTAGACATGTCCCGCCTGCCGTCGGCAATGACATAAACGTAGACATTGTTACCGAGCACGCGGTAGATAATGCGGTATGGCTTGAAGAATGCCTCGCGATATTCTCTTATGCCTAGCGCGGACAGCTCTTTGGGGTAGGTACCGCGATCCGGCAGGTCGGTAAGATTGAGCATGACGTCCTCAATCTTTTTCAGCACGTAATCTGCGCTTTGTGGTGAATCATGCTCCGATATATGGGCGTCAATATCTTCAAGATCCTGCATGGCATCTTTTGTGAGCAGGACCGTAAAATTCATCGGCGATGTTTCCGATGTTCGCGGATAGCCTGGATGGCACCGGAAACCGTTCGCACTTTTCCTTCTTCAATCTGGCGATTGCCAAGGGCCAGGATTTTCAGTAAGGCCATGGTCTCCTGTTGCCGCTCATAACTTTTTATGTCCTGTATGACGACTTTTGCTTCACCATTCTGCGTAATGATCAATGGCTCTTGTTGCTCACTCAGCTTGCGAATAAGCTCGGAGGCATGGGCTTTGAGATAGCTGATCGGTTTGATTTGGCTGGATAGCTTCATGACTATATCCCATTGTCTTGATTGATCCGACCTGTATATGGACTATATTTGGGTCTTTTGTCAAGGTGTGGCCGCATGATCGGACTGATTATGGGTGGCTCGGTAAAATTCTGCAGGAACCCCCGGCGTGTGGCAGATACCGTGAACGCAGAAACAGACAACGAGTCTTTGGATCATGCATCAGGCATCCTTCTGGACACATTAGCCGGGCAACAGCGGCCTGACCCACCAGACCACGGCAAGGATCACGAAGGGCAATAGCAGGTTGAGGCGGAAACCGGCCCGAGCCATGGCGTTCATGCCGATGCGGCCGGTGGCGAAGACGATGGCATTGGGCGGTGTGGCCACCGGCAACATAAAGGCGCAGGAAGCCGCCAGGGTGGCGCTCAGCAGCACCATCGTCAGGTCGTAGTCGCTGGACAGGGCGACGGCGGCGAGGATGGGTAGCATGACCTGAGTGGTGGCGGTATTACTGGTGATCTCGGTGAGAAAGACGATGGCCAGAGCGATGCCCAGCAGCACCAACGGCAGGGGGATGCCGGCGAGAAAATGCGCCTGGGTGCCGATCCACTGAGAAAGCCCGGAGCCCTGCATGCCCATGGCGAGGGCGAAGCCACCACCGAGCAGGATGATGATCTCCCAGGGCAGGCGACCGATGGCCTGATGACCAAGGATGGGACGGCCATCGCGTATCGGCACCAGGAACAGCAGCAGGGCGGCGGTCATGGCCACGGTGCCGTCGTCCACGCCGGGAAAGGGCAGCAGGGAAGACCAGCCCGGCAGGTGGAAATCCTCGCCCTGGATGCCCTGCCGGGTCATCCAGGCCAGGGCGGTGAGGCCCAGCACCCAGGCGACGAAAGATTCGTCACGGCGCATGGGGCCGAGTTCCTGTTGTTCCCGGGCCAGACCCAGCACGGCGTCTTTGGCCCAGGACAGCTTGCGTAACCGGTACATAAACAACAGCAGCAACAGCGTGATGCCCACCAGCACCATGGGCACGCCGACGAACATCCATTGCAGGAAGCTCGGCACGGCGTCCGGCGCATGGATACGCATATTTTCCAGAAAGACGAAATTCGGCACCGTGCCCACCGGCGTGCCCATGCCGCCGATGTTGGCGGCGTAGGCGATGACCAGCAGCAGGATCGGTGCCAGCACGGCGAGTTGTTGCGGCTCCAGGGCCTTGTCCAGGCGGGTGAGCACGGCCATGCCGATGGTCACCATCAGCATGGTGGTGGCGGTGTTGGAGACCCACATGGAGAGAAAGGCGGTGGTGAGGGCGAAGCCGGCGAGGATCTGGCCAGGGCTTCGATGCAGCCGGGAGAGGATGGCCAGGGCGATACGCCGGTGCAGGCCGGTGCGTTCCATGGCCTGGGCGATGAGGAAGCCGCCCACGAACAGGAACATGATGCTGTTCATATAGCGCGGCGCCGTTTCCCGGGCGGTGGCGATGCCGGTGAGGGGGAAGGCGATCAGCGGGATCAGGGCGGTGACCGCCAGTGGCACGCATTCCGTGAGCCACCAGATCGCCATCCACAGCACGATGCCGAGCATGAAGGGCGCGCGCGGATGCTCGGGGATCTCCAGCAGCAGAGGCGTAAGTATCCCCAGCGCCGGTCCGAGCAGGAGCGCGATCTGTTGCAGCCGGGTGCGTCTTTCCTGTGGTTCGTCCATCCTGGCCGGGCTCTGCGCAGGCCTTTTAGGATCCGGCGCTGGCGGTGCTGTTATTGCTGGTCAGCGTACTCGTCTTCGCAAAGCGCAGCACCAGAAAGCCGGTGACGGCGGACAGGAAGGAGGCGGTGAGGATGCCCAGGCGTACCGGTTTGATGTATTCCTGGCCGACGTGCTCAAAGGCCAGCGAGGCGATGAACAGACTCATGGTAAAGCCGATGCCACACAGCAGGGTGATGCCATAGAGTTGGGTCCAGTTTGCGCCTTCGGGCAGCTTCGCCCACTTCATCTTGACCAGTAACCAACACACCGTAAATATGCCTAGCTGCTTGCCGACGAACAGGCCGAGGATGATGCCCAGAGTGACCGGTTCCATCAGGCTGTCCAGACTCATGTTCTCCAGCGGCACACCGGCGTTGGCGAAGGCGAATACGGGCAGGATGATGAAGGCGACGATGGGGTGGAGGTCGTGCTCCAGGGCCCGCAGGGGTGAGTGCTTGGGCTTGGTCGGATTGCGCATGGGAATCATGAAGGCGAGGGCGACGCCGGCCAGAGTGGCGTGTACCCCGGACTTCAACACCGATGCCCACATGATCAGCCCCACCAGTAGGTAGGCGGGTACATCCATGACGTTGCGGCGGTTCATGATGAACAGGATTACCAGACAAACACCGGCCACGGTCAGTGAGGTGGTGGAAAGGTCGGCGGTGTAGAACAGGGCGATAATAATGATAGCGCCGACGTCATCCAGCACTGCCAGCAGCATCAGGAACAACTTCAGCGAGGCCGGTACACGCTTGCCCAGCAGGGCGACGATGCCGAGGGCGAAGGCGATGTCGGTGGCGGAAGGGATGGCCCAGCCGCGCATGCGGATGGGGTCTTCGTGATTGAGTGCAATGTAGATCAGCGCCGGTACCACGATACCGGCCAGGGCGCCGACGGCGGGTAGGACGACCTGCGCGGGTTCGGATAGCGCACCTTCCAGGAATTCACGTTTCAGCTCCAGGCCGACGAGGAAGAAGAACACCGCCATCAGACCGTCGTTGATCCACAGCAGCAGAGGCTTGGCAATGATAAAGCTGCCGATCTGAACCACCACGGGCGTTTGCAGCAGGCCGTTGTACATGCCACTGAGAGCCTGGGTGTTGATCATCACCAGGGCGATCAGGGCGGCGATGATGAGCAGGATGCCGCCAGCGCTTTCCTGCTGAAAGAAACGACGAATTGGATTCATGGACATGGAGTGACCGGAGCTAGTTAAAAGTCGGCTATTCTAAACAGAAGCGCTTGCCGGGTATAGCGTTATTCCGGGACGATGGCATGGGGGAGGCGTGGGTAAGGTGCGCGGGATACCAAAGCCGAGGATGAGAGGGAGGGGGAGGCGCGGAGGTTATTTCATGGCCCTCATTCTGGCCACGGTAACTGCGTTCTGCACCGCTATTGTTGGTGCGTTACCGGCCTTGGCTGGTGGAGTGATCACTTTCCTTGCGCCAACGTAACCCTTCACCATAGGGCGCATGGGGGGAAGCGGGCTTTTATCTTGTGCGCATGGCGCACACTACTACCTGCTCGTAGCGTGTGCCGTGCGCACGATAGCCTCTGTCCGGGGCCCACCACAGAAGTACGAAACACACACACACAGACTCGACATCGAGGGTCACTCAACGACGATAAAGAAACGGGATCGTATCTGAATGGCATTTTCTTAAACCGAAAATACCGTCATTGCGGGCGGGACGCGGTGAAGACCCGGACAA
>JALTPW010000374.1 GCA_026999335.1 Chromatiales bacterium | reverse complement strand
GGGCCGTGCTCTGCAGCAACATCTGCGTGGGCCCGTGGAGGTGGTGTTGGGCATGCGCTATGGCAATCCGTCCATTGCCTCGGCGATGCAGCAGCTGCGCGCCGCCAATGCACGGCGGGTATTGGTGTTGCCGTTGTATCCGCAGTATTCCTCCAGCACCACTGCCTCCACTTTCGATGCCGTGGCCGCGGCCGTGAAATCGTGGCGTTGGGTGCCGGAGCTACGCTTCGTCAATCAGTATCATGACGAAAGTGGCTACATCGAGGCATTGGCCGCCAGTATCCGCCAAGACTGGACAGGCCGTGAGGCGCCGCAAAAACTGCTATTCTCCTTTCATGGCACGCCCAAGCGTTTTCACACTCAGGGTGATCCCTATTTCTGCCACTGCCACAAAACCGCGCGGCTGGTGGCCGACCGCCTGGGGCTGGCCGACGACCGCTGGCAGGTGACCTTTCAGTCCATCTTTGGCCGTGAGGAATGGCTTAAGCCCTACACCATCGACACCCTGCGTCAGTTGGGTAAGTCCGGGATCAAATCCGTCGATGTCGTCTGTCCCGGGTTTTCTGCCGACTGTCTGGAAACCATCGAAGAGATTGGTGTCGAAAACCGTCAGGCCTTCGAGACGGCGGGAGGGGAACACTTCCACTACATCGCCGCCCTCAATGACCGTGACGACCACATCAATGCCCTGGCGGCCTTGGTGAAAAAGCATATTGCCGGCTGGCCCGAGGTCGAGCCGGTGTGGGATGTCGTCGACAAAAAGGCGGAAGATGAGGCGCGGCGGATGCGGGCAAAGGCCCAAGGCGCAAACCGTTAACACAATGAGGGCAACGAGATGAAAAAATTGGCTTTGCTGGCGGGTGCAACTGCGCTGCTGTTGCTTACCAGTGCTTGCACACAGGAAACGCAGAATAAATTCAACCGCGCGGTACAGAACTACACCGGCACCGATGGCGTGTTGGATGTCTATGCTGGCGATAAGTTGGTAAAGCGCTTTATCAAGATTGACAAGCTGACCACCGCCGTGAGTACCAGTGGCAATACGCCCCGGCCCTACCGCTACGCCTACGGCGTACTGGATGAAAATCAGAACCTGCGCGTGGATCCCGGCGAAAAGAAGGTCTATTTTGAGTTCAGTGATTACTCGACCAGCTACGTCTTTTATGAAAATCCGCAGAGCTGACGATTGTTAATGCCTTCTTTGCTCTGAGGCACTAGACTAAATACAGCCCTTGGAGCGGGCTATGCC
>JALTPW010000373.1 GCA_026999335.1 Chromatiales bacterium | reverse complement strand
AGGCACTACATATAGATGTTACCGCCATCTGGCGCGCGTGTCCTATGTCTGTGTATTTTCTGGGTATTTCTTTTTTTGTTCTGTCAACTGATTGATTTATATTGAATTAATATTTGTGTCTTTTAGAGGCAAATGCGGTTGACAGCGCATTATGTCGGCCCTATCCTTCCCCGCTAACACAATATATTGTGTTTCCAGTTTTTAGAGGGCCGGGAAGCTGAAGCCACGCGGCCCGCGCCCCGTATCGTCAAATGACCCATTCCAGCGACGAGGAAGTCCGCAAACCATGAAACCCGCCATTGTGAAATCCATGCTCAAGACCGTTGAAGATATTCCCTTTCAAGCGGCCTCTGTCGATATCTGGGAGAAAAAATACCGTTTGGTGCGCAAGGACGGCATGGTCGTCGACGAGACCATCGATGACACCTACCGCCGCGTCGCCCGCGCCCTGTCCGAGGTCGAGGAAAGCGAGGAAAAACGTGAACAGTGGGGCGAGCAGTTCCTTTGGGCCCTGCGTCACGGCGCCATTCCCGCCGGCCGCATCATCTCCAACGCCGGTGCGCTGGCCTACAAACCCGCCACCTCCACCATCAACTGCACAGTCTCCGGCACCATCGAAGACTCCATGGACGACATCCTCGAAAAGGTGCACGAAGCAGGCCTGACCCTCAAGGCCGGTTGTGGCATCGGTTACGAATTCTCCACCCTGCGCCCCAAGGGCGCCTTCGTCGCCGGCGCTGGCGCCTATACCTCCGGGCCACTGTCGTTCATGGATATCTACGACAAGATGTGTTTTACCGTATCCAGTGCCGGCGGCCGCCGTGGCGCGCAGATGGCCACCTTCGATATCGGCCACCCGGACGTCATGGACTTCATCCGCGCCAAACGCGAAGACGGCCGCCTGCGCCAGTTCAACCTGTCACTGCTGATCACGCGGGAATTCATCGAGGCCGTAAAGGCCGATACCGACTGGCGGCTCGCCTTCCCCATTTGCGCAAAAGAACTGGAAATCGACAAGCTCGACCTCAATGATCCCACCCAGGTGGTGTGGCGTGAATGGCCCACGGAAAACGGCTACATCACTCGTGAAGACGGCCTCACCGCCTGCAAGGTCTACCAGACCATCCGCGCGCAGCGCCTGTGGGACGTCATCATGGCCTCCACCTACGACTACGCCGAGCCCGGCTTCATCCTCATCGACAAGGTCAATGAGATGAACAACAACTGGTTCTGCGAGAATATCCGCGCG
>JALTPW010000372.1 GCA_026999335.1 Chromatiales bacterium | reverse complement strand
TCTGCAAATAAAAAACGCTTTCACCACAGAGACACAGAGATAACAGCAATTAACCTGAATCCGAGGGTTCAGGATTAAGTTTTCCTCTGTGTGCTCCGTGTCTCTGTGGTGAATATTAACCTGAACCCTCGGATTCAGGTATTAAGTTTTTCGCGGGCATGGCCCGCTCCTACGGTTATGTTGCGACTCAGGCGTAGACCGGAAAGCGCTTGCACAGAGCCAGCACTTCGCCCTTGACGCGTTCGATGGTGGCGGTATCTTCCACGTCGTCCATCACGTCGCAGATCCAGCCGGCGAGCCGCCTGGCTTCGTCTTCGCCAAAACCACGCGTGGTCATGGCCGGGGTGCCAATACGGATGCCACTGGTGACAAAGGGCGACTGCGGGTCGTTGGGCACGGAATTCTTGTTGACGGTGATGTTGGCGGCGCCCAGGGCGGCGTCGGCGGCCTTGCCGGTGATGCCTTTGTCGATGAGGTCGACCAGGAACAGGTGATTATCGGTACCGCCGGAGACAATCTTGTAACCGCGCTCCTGTAGAGTGCCCGCCATGGCACGGGCATTTTTCACCACCTGCTGCTGGTAGGTCTTGAAGCCGGGTTCCAGGGCCTCTTTGAAGGCCACCGCCTTGCCGGCGATGACGTGCATCAGCGGGCCACCCTGGCTGCCGGGAAACACCGCCGAGTTGAGCTTCTTTTCGATCTCCGCATTGGCCCTGGCCAGGATCAGGCCGCCGCGCGGCCCGCGCAGGGTCTTGTGGGTGGTGGTGGTGGTCACGTCGGCGATGGCTACCGGACTGGGATATTCACCGGTGGCGATGAGGCCGGCAACGTGGGCCATGTCGACGAACAGGTAGGCTCCCACCTGGTCTGCGATATCACGGAAACGCTGCCAATCCACCACGCGTGAATAGGCAGAAAAACCGGCGACAATCATCTTCGGCCGATGTTCTTTCGCCAATGCCTCGACCTGGGCGTAGTCGATCTCGCCGGTGCTTTCATCGAGGCCGTACTGGATGGCATTGTAGAGCTTGCCGGAAGCGCTGACCTTGGAGCCATGGGTAAGATGGCCACCATGGGCCAGACTCATGCCGAGAAGGGTGTCGCCGGCCTGCAATAACGCCAAGTAGACGGCGGCATTGGCCTGCGAGCCGGAGTGTGGCTGCACGTTGGCGTAATCGGCGCCGAACAGCTCTTTGGCGCGGTCGATGGCCAGTTGCTCGGCGACATCGACGTATTCACAACCGCCGTAGTAACGCTTGCCGGGGTAGCCTTCGGCGTATTTGTTGGTGAGCAACGTGCCTTGGGCCTGCATCACACGCGGACTGGTGTAGTTCTCCGAGGCGATCAGCTCGATGTGCTCTTCCTGACGGACTTCTTCCTTTCCAATCACGTCCCACAAATCAGGATCGAAATCGGCGATGTTCATTTCTTTGCTAAACATGTCTGCTCCTGGCAATTCTTAACTATTCGTTCACGACAGCCCGTTTACGGACGATCGTCGATCTCCTCGCCTTCTTTTTCCACCACCACCGGCATCAGATCCGCCTTGCTGATGCCCAGCATCAGGGCGCTGGAACTGGCGACGTAAATCGAGGAATAGGTACCCACCACCACACCGATGATCAGCGCGGTGGCAAAGCCATGGATCAGCTCACCACCAAAAATGAACAACGCAATCAGCACCAGCAAGGTGGTGAAAGAAGTCATCACGGTGCGCGTCAGGGTCTGGTTCAGTGACACATTGATGACCTCTTCGCTGGTTCCCTTGCGCATCTTGCGGAAATTTTCCCGAATGCGGTCGAACACCACGATGGTATCGTTGAGCGAGTAACCGATCACCGCCAGTACCGCCGCCAGCACGGTGAGGTCGAAGTCCAGCTGGAACAGGGCAAAGATGCCCAGGGTAATCACCACGTCGT
This sequence comes from Chromatiales bacterium, assembly GCA_026999335.1. Classification (GTDB taxonomy): domain Bacteria; phylum Pseudomonadota; class Gammaproteobacteria; order SZUA-152; family SZUA-152; genus DRQN01. The sequence goes on along the minus strand of JALTPW010000372.1, from coordinate 2,588 downwards.
GCACCAGGGCCATCACCGAACCCAGGGCGAGGCGGTATTCGAAACGAAAACCGACGTAGACCAAAATACAGATCAGGGCATAGATCATCGCCAGACCACCGTCATTGGTCAGCTCTTCGCCCACCTGTGGGCCGACGAACTCAACGCGACGCATCTGGATTTCGCCCGGCTCACTCGCCTTGAGGGCATCCATGACGATATTGCTGATCTCGGCGTTACTGGTGTCGGCGTCCGGCGCGATACGGATCAGGATGTCCGACGCGGTGCCGAAATGTTGCACCACAGCCTCGGCAAAGCCTAATGATTCCAGTGTTTCGCGTACCGGCTTCAGATCCACTGCTTGCGAATAACCCAGCTCGATCAGGGTGCCGCCGGTGAAGTCGAGGCCGAAGTTCAGCCCCTTTCCGACCAGTGCGCCGATGGAAATCAGCAACAGCACCACGGATAAAGCGATAGCAGGCTTGCGCTTGCCCATGAAGTCAAACTGGGTAGCATTCTTGAATAGCTGCATGTCGATGCCCTAAATGGAAAGCTTGTCAACACGGCGACCGCCGTACATTAAATTCACTACCGCACGGGTACCCATAATGGCAGTGAACATGGAAGTCATGATGCCAATGGAGAGCGTAATGGCAAAACCCTTGATGGGCCCGGTGCCAAAGCCGTACAGGATCACCGCCGCAATCAGGGTGGTAATATTGGCATCGGCAATGGTCGAAAAGGCCTTTTCGTAACCCGCACTGATCGCGGTTTGCGGACTGATGCCGTTACGCAACTCCTCGCGGATGCGTTCAAAGATCAGTACATTGGCATCCACCGCCATACCCACCGTCAGCACGATACCGGCAATGCCCGGCAGGGTCAGGGTGGCCTGCAGCATGGACAGCACGGCAACGATCACGACCAGATTCAACGCCAGCGCCAAATTGGCCACCATGCCAAAACCACGATACCAGATGGCCATGAAGGCCAGCACCAGCACGAAGCCAATGATCACCGACATAAAGCCCTGATCGATATTTTCCTGACCGAGACTCGGGCCGATAGTGCGTTCCTCGATGATCTCGATGGGCGCAGCCAGGGCACCGGCGCGTAGCAGCAAGGCCAGATTATGAGCTTCCTTGGTGCTATCGAGACCGGTGATCTGGAAACGCTTGGAAAGCTGATCCTGAATACGTGCAACATTGATCACTTCTTCCACGGTGCGGCGTGTCTTCACCGGCTTGCCATCGACCATACGTGTCTCGGTCTTGTTCTCGATGAACACCACCGCCATCAGCTTCTTGATATTTTCGCCCGTGACCTTACTGAAGATGCTCGCGCCCTTGCCATCGAGGGTGATATAAACGGCCGGGCTGCCGCTCTGCTGGTCGAGACCGGAAGAGGCATCGATAATGTAATCACCCGTCAACATCACGCGATTTTTCAGCAGTACATGGCCGCCATCCCGCTCCGGATAGAGTTTCAGGCCCGGCGGCACGCGGCCACGCACGGCCTCCTGCACGTCATTGGTTTCATCGGCCAGACGGAATTCCAGGGTCGCGGTGGCGCCCAATATTTCCTTGGCGCGGGCGGTGTCCTGCACGCCGGGCAACTGCACCACGATGCGGCTGTCACCCTGCTGCTGAATCACCGGCTCGGACACGCCCAGTTCGTTGACACGATTGCGCAAAGTGGTGATGTTCTGCTTTAGCGCCAGCTTGCGCACCTCGCGGCGCTCCTTGTCATCCAGCCCTGCCAGCAGATAATAGCCATCGGCACGGTCATCGCTACGCAGTTCGAGATCCGGATACTCCGCATCGAGCAGCCCCTCAGCCTCCTCACGAACCTCGGCGGACTTGAACTTGATCTCTACACCGCTGCGCGTCAGTCCATCCCTATCGACGTCTTCGTTGAAATAGCGGGCAACACGCGCATAGCGCACCTTGTTTTTGCGCAGCAGGCCACGGAAATCACCGATGTAGCGTTCCTCGGCCTGCCTCACCGCCGAGTCCACGTCCACCTCCATCAGGAAATGCACACCACCGCGCAAGTCCAGGCCCAGATACATCGGTTCGGCGCCCAGAGACACCAGCCAGTCCGGGGTGCGCGGTGCAAGGTTCAAGGCCACCACATGGCCGCGGCCCAGCCCCTTCTTCACCACGTCCTTGGCCACCAGCTGGGCTTCCGTATCAGAAAAGCGCACCAGCAACCGGGCGTCGGCCAGACTGATGCTGTCGTAAGCGATACCTGCATCCGTAAGCAGCTTCTGCACTTTGTCCTGGGTGGCCAGGTCAACCTCGGCGGTGCGCGTCGACGTCACCTGAAGCGCAGGATCCTCACCGTAGAGATTCGGCAAGGCATAGAGCATGCCCACCAGCAAAACAGTGATAACGAGTAGATACTTCCAGGCAGGATATTGATTCAACACGACAACCGGCTCCGTGGACAGGGTGATTCAGGCAAGCAAAACGCAGACCGGCTCAGGTGGACTTGATCGTGCCCTTGGGCAGCAGGGTGGAAACAGCTTGGCGTTGCACCTTGACGACTACGTCATCGGCGATCTTCACACTGAGGAAGCCGTCTCCCACCTCGATGACCTTGCCTAA
>JALTPW010000371.1 GCA_026999335.1 Chromatiales bacterium | reverse complement strand
CTCTCAAAGTCTCTTAGAATCCCACATCCGTGGGGCGACATCTATCCTGACAGAGGGGGACGGCCATCCACTTGTCGAATACGTAGTGCAGGAACAAGTTCATCAACAACGGGCTGATGACGCCGCCCTGCGGCGTGCCTCTTGTCCGTTGCTCAATCACGCCATCCGGATGCTGCATCGGTGCGGTCAGCCATCTTTCGATGTACAGCAGCACCCACTCGCTCTCCGTATGTTTCCTCAGCGCTCGCATTAACAACGCATGGTCGATATTGTCAAAGGCTCCCTTGATGTCGAACTCATACAACCAGCCATATCGCCAGCATCTCTGCCGGGTCTTCGACACCGCCTGTATGGCCGACTTGCCGGGACGATAGCCGTAGGAGTCCTCGTGAAAGCACGGTTCCAGTATCGGTTCCAGATGCATCTTCACTACCGTTTGGGCTATTCGGTCTGACAGTGTGGGTATCCCCAGCACTCTCGTCCCGCCCGTACGTTTTGGTATCGTTACAGCCATGACCGCTGGTGGCAGGTAGCTGCCCGATGTCAGCCGATTCCAGATTTTGTACAGATTCCCTTTCAGGTCTTGCTCAAAATCCTCTATCGTCTGACCATCTATGCCTGCGGCACCCTTGTTTGCCTTAACACGCTGGTAAGCCTGCCAGACAACTTGCTTGGAAATATCATACGATCTTGCCATCTCCTACGACTCCTCCCACACTGGTTGATCGTACTCGATGGCTGAATAACTCAACCCCTTCGCTCTTCTCCCCATTACGGGAGCTTCAACACTACTACGGGTTGATCCGCCCCTGTGCTCTGCATCCGCTTTCAGTCTCGCAGGGGCTGCCTGCTCGAAATTACGCGTTCTCATCAGAACGACAGGTTCCCAAGTTCCACATGTAGGCCTGTCTGGCACTCACGCCACCTTCACGCCAGTCACCGCTCGATCGATAATCAGGTTATCTTCGAACTCATCCCGGAACATACACAAGATTCCGGTTTTGATGACAGTTTGGATCATTATGACGCCTCAGCAGTGGTTCATTTACATTCGTCTTTACCAGACTCATCTGACGTGTCTCCACGCCTTTTCTCCTGACGCTTCTCACCCCGGTTCTTTACCGGAGCAACTCAGGAGTGATTTGAACCCAGTTCCTGAAAACCGAGTCCGAGGGGCTTTCCCTCATCCTACATACAGCATGTGGCTTCTCCTTCCTGGATGCCGCCACTTCTTGGCACACTGTGCACATG
>JALTPW010000370.1 GCA_026999335.1 Chromatiales bacterium | reverse complement strand
AAACGTTGCCCAAAGCATTAGCAAAAAAACTCCCTCGTTACCCTGTGCCTGTATTTCTTCTTGCTCAGTTGGGCGTACATTCAGAATATCATGGCCGAGGCCTAGGGAAGATTACCCTTATAAAAGCACTTGAGTATTTGTTTGAAGTAAATACCCATATGAGAGCTTACGCAATTATCGTTGACTGCTTGAACAACGGTGCAGAGAAATTCTACTTAAAATATGGGTTTGAAGAGCTATGCAAATACAACGGTAGAACAAGAATGTTTATTCCGATGAAGACTGTAGCTCAGCTATTTGCATAAATTGATGCTGGAAACTCATAAATGCAGGGAGAGGTTACTCCATATTAAAGAGGGCGGGGTCAGGGAGGGCGGGGTCTTGCGTTTTGCCTACTTTGGGCTATTTTTGATATATGGCTAGACCATTATGAATAGGGCAAAAGGAAATACCCATCTTTTCATGCTCTCTTGCAGGAAGGAAACTCACGACCCTGTGTCACCACAACGCCGCTTCCTCATACTACCAGGGCGTACGGACAACTCCCCAGACGGGACTTTAACCCGCTAGACTTACTACTGTTACTGCGAACGGACAAACCACGTTTATTGACACTCTTTTTCATCTTGCAGCACGTTCATCGCGACGTGTATGACCGCGATTACATCAATCTGATCGGGCTTGATGTAATAGATGATTCTGTATGGATAAGAAAAGACTTCTCGTATTTGATCCAATTCGTATTCCGGTACTTTGCGCCCTGAGAGCGGGAAGGTGACGATCTGTTTTGATTTGCTAGAACTCTGTCTATTGTGCGCAAGGCGTAGGTAGGTGAACTCTGTGCTATGTATGTATAGATAGCATCCAACTGCGCTTCCGCAGCTTCTGTCCAGTGGACTTTCATTCTGGCAAACCGTATTTCTTCCTGATCTCTGCTACATCTTTTGTTCTTCCGGCTTTACTATCTTCCAAGCCTTTTTCAATCGCTTCACGCACATAGATTTCATGCATCAGATCATCCCACGTCGCATTGGAAGGCAACTGATCAATTAATTTATGAGCATCTTCTTTTCTTACTACACCAGACATATCTTACCTCCAACTATAACTGGATTCCCTAGTCAACCTTTTAAGCCGAACTTGCAAGTATTACGCATAATCGCCCTGTTTTCCCGCAATATTCAACCATGATTCAGACAATAACACTCGACAATCACCTAAAATAAGCCAACTTGCCTTGATATCTTGATTATGCCTTGTAATTCAGGCGCTCTTTCCTGGCTTTTCAAGCCGTCAGATCCATCAGCAGCATCAGGGGCAGACTCGCGCCATTCCAACCCCAAAGTGCAAGTGCTAAAATGATCCATGTTAGTGGCTACAAACCAAATTAGGAAGCTCACCGGATTCCACTATCCACCGGAACAACTGAAAAAAGCAGCTTCTATTTGTTCTGCGCAGCACGCAACGACAACCCCAGCTGGTACAACTGTTTCTTCTTCAGACCGGTAATCCTGGCCGCCAGCGCACTGGCCTGGCTGAGTGACAGCTCTTCCAGCAGCACGCCGAGGATACGCCGCGCCTCGCTGTCATCGCCGCTGTCTCCGCCATCCGGCGCTCCAGCCAGCAGCAGGACGATCTCACCTTTCTGCTGATCGGCATCATTACGCACCCAGTCCGCCAGTTCACCCAATGGGGCATCCTTCACCGTCTCGAAGGTCTTGGTGAGTTCGCGCGCCAACACCGCCCGCCGCCCCTCTCCGATCACCACCACCATGTCTTCCAACGTCGCCCGCACCCGATGTGGCGCCTCGTAAAAAATCAGTGTCCGTGCTTCACCCGCCAGGGCTTGCAGACGCTTGCATCGCGGCCCGCTTTTAGCCGGCAAAAAACCCTCGAAGACAAAACGATCCGTAGGCAGGCCGGACACGGACAACCCCGCCATCAGCGCACTGACGCCAGGCACCGGCACCACACAGACACCCTGCTCGCGCGCCAGACGCACCAGGTGAAAGCCTGGGTCACTGACCAGCGGCGTACCGGCATCGGAGATCAGGGCAAGACTTTCACCGGCCATGACGCGCGCCAGCAACCGTGGCGCCTGCGCGCGCTCATTGTGCTCGTGGAGGGCAATGGTCGCTGTGCCGACACCAAAATGTGCCAACAGCCGGCCACTGTGGCGCGTGTCTTCAGCGGCGATCAGATCCACCCTCTGTAGAACCTCCACCGCGCGCGGCGTCATGTCGCCCAGATTGCCAATGGGCGTCGCCACCACGTAGAGCACACCAGCTTCAACCGTCATCAATCTGCGAACTCCTGCTGGCCAACGCTGACCAAGGTTTTATCGCCGCTGCCTGCGGCTGGGTGAGAAATATGAACCAAGTCCGTATACTTGCAATCCGATGACGAATCTTACACAAGCCCACCGCTCCAGACACAGAAATCCATCGCGATGCCCAACACCGCGAATACGCGTTTTGCTGGCGGCCCTGTTCACAGCGCTGCTGGCCAGCTGCGCCAGCAAACCGCCACCCGCGCCGGAGGTCACGCCATCGACCGAAGATACGGCGCAAATCCAGCCGCTGGAAAAAATGGTGCAACAGGGGCGTTATCTCGACGCGGCGCTGGCCTATTCACGGCTGGCGAACAATGCAGAATCCCCGCAACACGAAATGTATTCCCTACGCGCCGCAGAGCTACTGAAGGACGGCAACTACGTCCCGCAGTCCTTCCAGCTGCTGAGCGAGATCCAGGGCGCCGACCTGGGATCCAAGTTCCATATTCGCCGCGCCCTGCTGACCGCCGACATCGCCCTCACCCGCCAACGGCCCAACGAGGCGCTCAATGTACTGAACAGTATCACCCTGCAACTGGCCGAAGACGAACGGGACTTCCGCCGCCGCTACCACCAACTGCGCGCGCGTACCTTCGAACAGCTCGGCAACCCGCTTGAGAGCACCCATGAACGCGTCCGGCTGGAGCCCCTGCTCGATGACCCGGCGGCAATACAGGCAAACCAGATCGCCATTCTCGATGCCCTGCAAAAACTGACACCACAGGCACTCGACGATCTGGCAGCGGACGAATTCAGCGGTTGGCTGGCACTGGCCGCCATCGGCAAGGGCGTGGATGACAGTCTTCCTGCCGATGAACTCATCGCCCGCTGGCGCGCGCATTATCCACTGCACCCCGCCAGTGAAGAGACCATCACCCGGCTGCTGGCAGGCCGTCCCCAGCCCCTGCGCCAACCAGAACAAATCGCCCTGATCCTGCCCCTGAACCCACAGGATCGCTACGCCAAGGCGGCCGAAGCGGTACGCAACGGTTTCTTCTCCGCCTATTACGCACAAACAGCAAGACCGGCGGCGAATACCGACGCCATGATCGACAACGAGGCACCACTGGAAAGTACCAACACCACCCCGGCGCCGATTCGCTTGCACATTTACGAAGAGGGCCACACTGCCGAGGCCTTCGACGCCGTCTATCAACAGGCCGTTGCCGATGGTGCTGATTTCATCATCGGCCCGCTGGGCAAGGACGCGGTCAACCAACTGACCGCCCGGGAATCACTACCGGTACCGGTGTTGGCACTGAATTATGGCGAAATGAGCGAAGCCCCACCCCGCAATCTGTTTCAGTTGGGTTTGTCACCGGAGCAAGAGGCCCGCGAGGTCGCGGAACGCGCCTGGCAGGATGGACACCACCGCGCCGCCGTGATCACTCCCTCCACGCCCTGGGGCGACCGTGTCGCCAAGGCCTTCAACGAACGCTGGCTGAAACGGGGCGGCCATGTGGTGGAGGTTCAGCATTACGACCCCAAAAAGAACGATTATTCACTACCTATCCGCCGCCTGCTGAATGTGGACGAAAGCCAGGAACGGCGCAAATCCGTACACCGTATCATCGGCAAAAAAGTCGAGTTCATTCCCCGCCGTCGACAGGACATCGACTTCATTTTCATGGCGGCCTTTTCGCGTCAGGCACGGGTCATCCGTCCCCAGTTGCGCTTCCACCACGCACCGAAGGTACCGGTATACACCACCTCGCATGCCTTCAGCGGTAGCGTGGATGCGCAAATGGATCGTGATATGGACGGCGTGATATTCGCCGACATGCCCTGGACCCTGGCCCCAGATGAAACCGGCCAACGCCTCAAGGCAGACATCGCCCGTGTCTGGCCCGGCGCCGCCAAGCGCTACACCCGCCTGCATGCCCTGGGCGTCGACGCCTACCGGGTGATCGACCAGCTCAACACCCTGCGCCGTAACCGCTCCGGGCACTTTGCCGGTGAAACTGGCGAGCTGTCACTGGACATGGCCAACCGCCTGCAGCGACGGTTATTATGGGCACGTTTCCAGCGTGGGGTGCCGCAACTGCTGGATACCGCCGAGAACTGATCAGGGAGAGTGCCGATGGCCGCACACAACGAGGCCGGGCGACGCGCAGAGCAGGATGCCTGCGATTATCTCGAACGCCAGGGGCTGCGTCTGGTCGAACGCAATTATGCCTGCGCC
>JALTPW010000369.1 GCA_026999335.1 Chromatiales bacterium | reverse complement strand
TGGCCTGTAATGAGATCTGTGCGTCCTGCTCCGGTCGCCAGGCCGCCAGATCCCGCAGACTGAACTGCACAATGCGGGTATCCATTTCCAGCTTGGCGTCGCTGTAGTGGAGGTCGATGTCGGAAAAAGTCAGGCGATCAATGCCGACTTCCCAGTCAAAGGTTTTTGTCTCGTGGGTATTTTGGGTATTTTCCTGCAAGGTTTCAGCACTTTCACCGGACGGGATCAATATGCCGCCGGTGCGCAGTTGTCCATCCTCGCTTTGCTGGATCTCCATGTTAATGCCTGCGACCGCCAGCGCTTCGATGACAATGCGCCTTTGCAGCAACGGCAACCAGGCAAGTTTCAATCTGACCTGCGCGGCGTTCAGGGTGTTGTGTTCATCCACATTGATACTGACGCCTTCCAGCTGCAGGGTACCGGTGAACAGGTTCAAGTCCACATCGGCGACTTGCACCCGATCACCACCGTTTTCCAGCAGCCACTGGCGCAGACCGATTTGCAGGCCCACCGGCAGCAGCACCAGCACGCTGATAACCACCAGCACGAAGACGGTGGTGATGATGATCCATCGACGTCGTTTCCCGCCGGGTTTTGTGTCGGGGACGGTATCGTTCATGTCAGTTCCATTCATTGGCCTATCCGGGGTTTCAGTATAACCCCGGATAGGCCGATAATGGCGCCATGAAAAGTCATGCAAAAAAATCCCTCGATGCGTTGGTCACGGCCGCCGGCCGGATCGTGCTGGGCAAAGAAAATGAAATCCGTCTGGCCCTTGCCTGTCTGCTGGCGCGCGGTCACCTGCTCATCGAAGACCTGCCGGGTGTCGGCAAAACCACCCTCGCCCATACCTTGGCGCGGGTGCTGGGCCTGCAATATCAGCGCATCCAGTTCACCAGTGACCTGCTGCCGGCCGATATCCTCGGTGTCGCCGTGTTTGAACAAAAAAGCGGGCGCTTTCGCTTTCAGCCCGGCCCCATCTTCGCCCAGTTGATCCTCGCCGATGAAGTCAACCGTGCCACACCCAAGGCACAGAGCGCGCTGCTGGAGGCGATGGAGGAACAGCAAGTGTCGGTGGAGGGTGAGACCCGCCCCCTGCCCACGCCCTTTTTCGTCATCGCCACACAGAACCCGACCAGCCAGATCGGCACCTTTCCGCTGCCGGAGTCACAGTTGGATCGCTTTACCCTGCGTATTTCCCTGGGCTACCCGGATCTGCACGCGGAACGCGAGCTGCTCGCCGGAGAGGATCG
>JALTPW010000368.1 GCA_026999335.1 Chromatiales bacterium | reverse complement strand
ACAAATTGGTTATTATTAGTCTTTGTGTAACCATCCCGTATAATAGTACCAGCAATAATTAGAGTTCTCCGCTATACTGGTCATTCAGAAAGGAGGGCTTATTATGAAGAAGTCGCGCTATGCAGAGACGCAGATTGTTAGTATCTTGAAAGAGGTTGAGGCTGGCCGCCAGGTCAAGGACGTATGCCGGGAGTACGGCATATCAGATGGCACGTACTATAACTGGAAGTCCAAGTACGGCGGCATGGAGGCGTCCGATATCAAGAAGCTAAAGGATCTTCAGGACGAAAACCGTCGCCTGAAGCAGATGTACGCCGATCTGAGTCTTGAGAATCTGGCACTTAAGGATGTGATCGAAAAAAAGCTCTGAGGCCGTCGGAGAAGCGCGAGTTGGTGGACTTTATTACTGAGAGACACCCGTTGAGTCTTCGCGCGGCCTGCAGGGCATTTAATCTGAGCCGTACGGTTTACCATTACCAGCCAGATACCATGCGTGACGAGCCGGTTATCGAAGCCCTGCTTGCTCTGGCAGAGCGTTTTCCGCGCTACGGTTTCGCTAAGCTCTTTTGCAAGCTTAGGCGGCAGGGTCACAAGTGGAACCATAAGCGTGTTTATCGCATATATTGCGCTCTTAAGCTCAACTTGAGGCGCAAGAGCAAGAGACGGTTGCCCAGTCGCAACCCGTCGCCTCTAAGTATTCCGGCAAGCATAAACCAGTGCTGGTCGGTGGACTTTATGAGCGACTCGCTCTGGTGCGGTCGCAGTTTTAGGACTTTCAACGTACTGGACGACTATAGCCGTGAGGTACTTGCCATTGAGGTGGATCTGAACCTACCGGCGTTAAGGATAATAAGAGTACTCGACAGGATAGCTCTCACGCGCGGTTATCCTAGGAAGCTTCGCCTTGATAACGGCCCGGAGTTGACCTCGGTAAGATTAGCTGAGTGGGCCGAAGATCACGGAGTGGAGCTTGGATTTATAGAGCCCGGCAAACCGACTCAGAACTCATATGTCGAACGCTTCAACCGGACTTTCAGAGAAGAAGTACTCGATATGTATGTCTTTAGATACTTAAGCGAAGTACGCGAGATAACTGAAAACTGGTTAACAGAATACAACGAAGAGAGGCCCCACGAATCGCTTGGAAATTTAACTCCGACAGAGTACCTGTCCAAACATTTAAAGCAGGAAAACTCTAATTTAGATTGGCACTAAAAAAGGGAGGTTTACACTTCCAGAACTTATGCACTATGCC
>JALTPW010000367.1:754-1256 GCA_026999335.1 Chromatiales bacterium | reverse complement strand
TCTTTTTACCCGGTTATGTTCGTCAGAAAATCATAAACCTTGTATTTTGATCTCTCTTTTTTGTTTTTCAAGCTTAATGACTGATTTTTATGTATTTTTTCGTCGAAGCAAAGGAACTACACCCAAATTTATCTCCGAATAAACCATATAGATAGCAATATTGAAAATGCCCAACAAAACGCACCTCGTATCAATTTAAACCCAGGACTTTGGAACCGGAAAGGATGCCGTGAAATTAGTCAATATTACCCCGTGGGTGATGGTGGTAGACCGCCCAATTCCCACCGCCAGGCGAGAGTAGCTACCTAGTGTGGCGTATTAAATAAAATAATGATATACAATGTATGCTTCATTCATAAGATAATTGAAGCCTCACAATGCCAACTCAAGTTGAAATCATCTTATCCTCAAAAGAAAAACAGCAACTGGAACAAAATATAAAGAGTCGTAAAACGTCAGTGCGATTGCTTGAGCGCTCGAAAATAGTATTACTTGCAGCAGA
>JALTPW010000367.1:0-744 GCA_026999335.1 Chromatiales bacterium | reverse complement strand
AATCATGGCGGCAAGAACTCAGTTGATCAATCAAAACTGCGTTCAAAAATAATCAAAATAACAACGCAAGAGAAACCGAAGGATGCCATCCATTGGTCAACCCGAAGTCTAGCAAAAAAACTAGGTGTCAATCACTCCTTTGTGAATAGGGTCTAGCGGGAAGTGGGTCTGAAACCCCGTTTGACACACTAGTTTAAGATCAGTAATAACCCAGCGTTTGAAGAAAAGCTACACGATGTCGTTGGTCTATATTTGTCGCCACCAGAAAGCGCTGTTGTATTTTGCGTTGATGAGAAAAGCTCGATTCAGGCGTTAGGTCGTACTCAGCCTGGATTGCCAATAAAGCCAGGGCAGTGTGGGACAATGACGCATGATTACAAGCGCAATGGCACAAGTACATTGTTTGCGGCGTTAAACACGCTCACAGGGGAGGTCATTGGATAGTGTTGCAAACGACATACGCATAAAGAGTTTCTATCTTTTCTGAAAACAGTAGAAAAACAAACACCAAAAGAGTTGGAGCTACACCTTATTGTGGATAACTAGTGCCAGCCCGAAAACCCGTGAAACAAGCGACGATTTCGGGCGAGGTTAATTCACCTATTCATAAAGCGGGTATTATTGCGTGTTTTAAGGGGTATTTCAGTACCACTTGGCAGCATTGTGCGAGTTTTACAAAATTCACCCAACACCCACCCTGCCGTTCGACATCAACTTCAAAAATACTGTCGGTAGAAACCCGTC
>JALTPW010000366.1 GCA_026999335.1 Chromatiales bacterium | reverse complement strand
ATCTTCACCGCGTCCTTGATACCCTTTGTCGACTCCACGCCACCGCTGAGATCCACAGCGAAGGGCCGCGCCGTGGCGATGGCCTCACCGACGTTGGCCGAGGTCAGACCGCCGGCCAAGACGATGGCCAGGTTCAAATCCTGCGGCACTCGCGACCACTCGAAGGACTCGCCGGTACCCCCCGGCGTACCGAGGCGATAGGCGTCCAGCAACAGGCCGGCGGCGCCGCGATAGCGTTCGGCCTCGCGGGCCAGATCCACGCCCTCGCGCATGCGGATGGCCTTCAGCCAGGGGAGGCCGAACTGTGCGCAGTCGTGCGGGGATTCGTCGCCGTGAAACTGCAACAGATCCAGCGCCACCTGTTCCAGCACCGCTCGCACCTGTGCGGCGGATTCATCGACGAACAGGCCCACACGGCTCACGAAGGGCGGCAGGGCCTCGATGATAGCCTGCGCCCGAGCAACGTCAACGGCGCGTGGACTGGGCGCATAAAATACCAGACCGATGGCGTCCACGCCCAGCACGGCGGCCTGTCGGGCGTCATCGGGGCGGGTAAAACCACAGATCTTGATTCGGGTTCGCATACACTCGCGATCATTTCGGGCAAGCGCGCAGATTACCAGACCAACCGGGTATTGGACAGATACAGGATGCCGGTGTGTTAGCCCAAAGCAGTAATGTCCTTTTTTGGAATCAAGAGGGGCCGTGACACAGGAGACGATTTCGATGAGTAAGAACTTGATCGGCTAGCGATGATCCAGCAGGTGGTCTTCGGGTTCAGTGTAACAATTGCCGTGGATGCGGCTGGAGGACCGTTTGGGTTTCCCCTCACCCTCAGGGTAGTGCCAGACGAAGTTGTAGGAACCGGGACTCAGAGGGAAACGGGCTGATCTGATAAAGTCATTACCGTGACAGGCAGGGCAGCTGGGGAAAAGAGATCAACCCCAGATCACCGGCACCTGCAACGTCTTTTGATCCTGAAGCCTTTTTTCCTCGACGGTAAACAGTGAGCCGTTATAGTTCCGTTGATAGCTGTCGGACACTTGCAGGGTGAGCCGCCAGGGCGATATCACGGCGAAACGGGCCGGGGCCGTGACGGGGGCCAGATGGAGATCGAGGGTCAGTGAGGCGGTGGGATACTGGCCGCAGCGGAGGGGCAAGCGGAAGTCGTCTTTTGGGTCGACGGTGTGCAGTGGCAATGCACGGCAGGCTTCGTTCCGGTAGGTAACGCCGCTACGCCATTCGCCCGGCGTGAAGC
>JALTPW010000365.1 GCA_026999335.1 Chromatiales bacterium | reverse complement strand
GCGGAACTGGCCGCGCAATTTTCCTGGCTCAAGGAGCGTGGCTATGTCTCAGTGGATGTCGATGATCTATTGGCGGCGCAAAGAGGCGAGCGTCCGTTGCCGGAAAAGGCCGTGTTACTGAGTTTCGATGACGGCTATCGTGGTATGTATGAACAGGTGTTTCCGTTGTTGCGCGCCTTTGATTACCGTGCCGTGCTGGCGGTGGTGGGGAGCTGGCTGGAGACACCGGCTGGCAAGGACGTAATGTACGGCAGCGAACCCGTATCGCGTGATTATTTTCTCAGCTGGCGACAGATACGCGAAATGGTGAAATCGGGTTATGTGGAAGTGGTCTCGCACAGCTATGACCTGCATCGCGGCGTGCTCGCCAACCCGCAGGGCAATACCCAGCCGGCGGCAGTCAGCCTTCTCTATGATGCCAAAACGGGCCGCTATGAAAGCGACCAACAATATCGCCGGCGTATTCACCGTGACTTGCAACGTAACTCCGATCTGATTGCGCGCAGAACAGGTCAGCGGCCGCGGGTCATGGTGTGGCCCTATGGCGCACATAACCGCGTCACTATCGATATCGCCCAGGATTTGGGCATGCCCATTACCCTGACTCTTGAAGACGACAAGGTGGATATCAACAAGCTTGGCAGTGCGGGGCGTCTGTTGATTGGTCATGGCACGACGCTGGCTGACTTTGTCTGGCAGGTGAATAATCATATCAAGCCGCAGCCCGATCCGGTGCGCGTGGTGCATCTGGATATCGACTATGTCTATGACGCCGATCTCAAACAGCAGGATGCAAACCTGAGTCGCTTGCTGGATCGGGTCAAGGCCCTCGGCGTTAATACCGTCTACCTACAGGCCTATGCCGACCCTGATGGCGATGGTAATGCCGATGCCCTGTATTTTCCCAACCGCCATCTTCCCATGCGCGCCGATCTGTTCAATCGTGTTTCCTGGCAATTGCGTACCCGCACCGGCGTGCAGGTCTATGCCTGGCTGCCCGTGCTGGCCTTTGACCTGCCAGCGGATCATCCGCTGGCCAAGGCACGGGTTGTCGCCTCGCCACCACGCAAACCCGCTGCGGAAGACTACCGGCGTCTGTCGCCCTTCAATCAGCAGGCACAGCGTTTTGTCGGTGATATCTATGAAGATCTGGCCAGACAGGCACCTTTCGATGGCCTGATTTTTCATGACGACGCCTATCTGAGTGACCATGAAGACGCCAGTGAATGGGCATTGAAAATATATCGGGATAACTGGAAGT
>JALTPW010000364.1 GCA_026999335.1 Chromatiales bacterium | reverse complement strand
CCCTGTTGCCCCAAACCGTTGAACGCTTGACCCATTTGGTCATTGTCACATCTACCGGCGCTTCTAACCGGATCGAGGGCAACAGATTGAGCGATGAGGAGGTCGAATTGCTCTACAAATCCATGAGCAGTAAAGGGGTCAGAGCCCTTTAATGGGCGAAGAAGCTGGGCTAATACACCATCAAGGCCATTTTGACGGGTTCAGTGTTCCTGTGGTGTTTCGTTGTACCAACAGTAGGCGCTTTGGGCGGGGCGCAGGCAATAGCTCTTAATAATCATTCCAGGCAAGATAAAATTGTGGAAAAGACACGGATCAAGCTTGCTTTACATTGACAAATCTCACGCAATATCACATTATCTCACGGGGGTGTGTGAGGTGAATATGGATTGGCAGGATTTTCGGCTTAGCACACGCTTATAACTTTCAGCGCAGCTTGTGGAGGCAATTTACTCCAAAATAGCTTCGATTGATGCTGTTAAAAATACATTCCGTTTGACCCACTCCCTGTTGCCCCAAACCGTTGAACGCTTGACCCATTTGGTCATTGTCACATCTACCGGCGCTTCTAACCGGATCGAGGGCAACAGATTGAGCGATGAGGAGGTCGAATTGCTCTACAAATCCATGAGGATCAAATCGTTCAAAACGCGAGATGAGCAGGAGGTAGCAGGCTATCTCGAAGTGCTGCAAACGGTGTTTGACAATCACAGCGAGATACCGATTACAGAATCCTCAATCTTGCAGCTACACAAGAGCATGTTGGCCTTTAGCGATAAAGACCAAAGACACATGGGGCGGTATAAATTTGGCCCCAACCGAGTAGAAACTAAAGACCATAGCGGCAATATTGTCGGCGTTATTTTTGATCCGACACCACCACATTTAACACAAAAGGAGATGCAGGAGCTTGTAGCCTGGTATGGCTGGGCCAGCGAAGCAAAATTTAAGCATCCCCTTATCCTGATGGCTAATTTCATCTTTGAATATTTAGCGATTCATCCTTTTCAGGATGGCAATGGTCGTACCAGCCGTCTTCTTACCAACCTGATGTTGCTACAAAACGGCTACAGCTTTACCTCGTTGGTATCTCACGAGCGATTGGTTGAGCAGAGTAACGCCGAATATTATCTGGCCTTAAATAAAACCCAGAAAAGTTGGAAGAGTGATAAAGAAGACCTTTCAGCTTGGCTGCTCTACATTCTTGATGTTTTCCATGAGCAGGCTATCGAAGCGCAAAAACTTCTTGAAAGTGAGCAGTTCGAG
>JALTPW010000363.1 GCA_026999335.1 Chromatiales bacterium | reverse complement strand
GCAGGTGGTTTCGATGCCCGCCTTGATGATTCGTCCGCCCGGCGCCTTGGCTGAGGAGGAGTTTTTGGGGGCCTGTGTGCGCTGTGGTCAATGTGTGCGTGATTGTCCCTACGACATCCTTCATCTTGCCGGCTTGGGAGAAACTGTACCTTTAGGTAGTCCTTACTTCGTTGCCCGGGAGCAGCCATGCAGAATGTGTATGGATATTCCTTGTGTGAAGGCGTGCCCAACGGGAGCGTTGGATCACAGCCTGGAGAATATCGATGATGCCCGCATGGGATTGGCGGTGTTGGTGGATGAGGAGAATTGCCTGGCATTTCGTGGTATGCGTTGTGAGGTATGTTTTCATATTTGCCCACTTCTGGATGAGGCCATTACGATTGATCTTTTGCCTAAGACACGTTTGGGCAAGTTGCCACGGTTTGTTCCCGTGGTGCATTCCGATGCCTGTACGGGCTGCGGAATGTGCGAGGGGGCATGTGTATTGCAAGAGTCGGCGATTAAGGTTTTCCCGAGATATCTGGCTCTCGGTAAAGAGGCTGGGCAACATCGCTATGATGACAAGGGTGAGAAACTGGTGAATGAAGGCGAGGCGGATGATACGCCGTTTTCATCCAATCCTTTAGAAACGATTAAAAGTGGGCGAAGGAGTTTGTAAGTGGCGAGACAGGCGGAAGTGGGTGCTGCAGCCTTGCACAGTAAGGGCTGGCTGAAAAGCCATCAATGGTTATTGTTACGCCGAATGTGTCAGTTGAGTATTTTGGGCCTGTTTTTGTTAGGGCCGATTGCCGGAATTTGGCTGATCAAAGGAAATCTTGCCGCGAGTATGATTTTAGATACGGTGCCGTTAAGTGATCCTTATTTGATGTTGCAGGTTTTTCTTACAGGCCATACTCCCGAGCTGGCAGGCTTGTTAGGTGCCATGATCGTGTTGGTGTTTTACCTGCTGGTCAGTGGGCGTGTTTATTGTTCATGGGTTTGTCCCGTCAATATTGTGACCGATGTTGCCAGTGATTTACAGCATCGGCTGGGTATTAAGGTACGTTCACATTATTCACGACAGACACGTTATTGGTTGCTGGGGATGACATTGATTTTGGCGCTTACGACCGGTTCATTGCTGTGGGAACTGGTGAATCCCGTTTCCATTGTTTTTCGCGGTCTGGTGTTTGGCCTGGGTTTGGGGTGGGGGGTGATTGCGGCCATATTTTTATTTGAGTTATTGGTGAGTCACCGTGGTTGGTGTGGACATTTGTGTCCGGTCGGGG
>JALTPW010000362.1 GCA_026999335.1 Chromatiales bacterium | reverse complement strand
ACCGGCAGCCCCTGGCGGCCCGTAAAGAGATTCTGGAGAAGTGTCCGAGTGGCTGAAGGAGCACGCCTGGAAAGTGTGTATACGCTAACCGCGTATCGAGGGTTCGAATCCCTCCTTCTCCGCCAATTCACGAAAAAACCGGTTCTCTGAAACCGGTTTTTTTGCGTCTGAACCCCGGTATTCCGGGCCTTCCAGCCGGTTTAAGCGTACCTGGCCATTTCCGTCCCATCCCGACATCGGCCCGCTCTGGCTCTCTCTTTGTCCGATATTCTCTGTGACTGGCTCTCGGAAACGTACCCAGCGAGTGCTGTTGTTACGCTTGCATGATCCTATTAAATCAATGGCTTAGAGGCGTGCCCCGGGTTTGATTTGATTTCGGAAACCGATGCCGGAAAACCGGGGTGAACATCCAGGGCGCTTACTAGTGGGTATTCGTGTCGGGGTGACCAGGGCTGTCACCGTTGTGGCCACCATATTGCCGGTTTTGTCGATGAAAGGGTATGTTCGTTTAGCCTATTTGCCTAGGCAACACTTCTTATACTTGAGCCCACTACCGCAGGGGCAAGGCTCATTGCGACCAATCTTCTTTCGGCGACTCTTGCCATGAAACAGCGTCTTAAACGCCTCTGCCGGGGGCTCCGAAGTTCGCATATCGCGTGTTGACTCATCCATGGCATCGTTTTGTTCCCATGGATAAGACAGCGAAATGCCGAACCGGACGTTCGGACCCTTTGGGCTCATGCAGAGTCCAAACCACTGGGTTGCTCTTTCCTTGTACTTGCGGCGTTCGCAGTACGATTGCAGTCGCGGGCCAGCGATCGACGTCGGGTCGTCACTGCAGTGTACCGTGAGTCCGGATCCATGGGCTCCAAACCCAAACGTCAGATCGTGGTGCCCACCGTCAGCCCAGGCACATGCCGCGAGCCTATCAATTGCGCGGCTGATGTCTTTGAACGCATCCTCGCTCAGTGTCAGCAGCAGGAAGCCAAGCTCAATGGTCGCCGGTTCCGGTCGCGCTTCGATCTCCTTGACGATGCGTCCGAGTGTGGTCGCATTGAAGCGAGTCAGGATGCCATCCGGCGTTGCGTCACCCGGAACACCCCGGCGCCGTACCGCCATCGCAATGTCGAGCCCAGCTGATAAGTCGTCACCCAAGTGTATAAAGTCCACATCAGGATTGATCCACAGGTTTTGTGTCAGGTGATAGGCGAGGATCGTCAGCTCATGTGAGGCCATTAGCTGATCCGTATAGTTGGCACGCCTATTCAC
>JALTPW010000361.1 GCA_026999335.1 Chromatiales bacterium | reverse complement strand
CGTGTCCCAGTCGCTGATCACATCTTCGCCCTGTTCCACCACCAGGCCATCAAAACGGGCGCCGGTGGGATTGACGGCAAATACATAACCGGAACGGCCATCGAGGAAGGTATCCAGCACCAGCAACACATGATCCTCGTCATCCAGTTTGGCATCCCGCGCCTTGGAAAAAGAGACAATGCCTTGTGGATCATTGTCATCGCAGCGCACCACCACCACAATGTAGTTCTGATCCGCCAACACCTTAATCATGGTACGCCCGGCGGGCACACCGCCCTCCTCGGGCTCGATAGTGATAAGATTTTCGATGACCGCGCCTGTTGCCCACCAAGCAGGGCCTTCCCTCTTACCATCGAATTTAAAATCACCGGTCAGTGGACTTACCGGTAGAGCAGGCCTGGTACTTGGAGGTATTGAGTCGTCTGCGGTGACGAAATCTGCCGGCAATAAAAAAACGCCTGCCATTATCAGGCCGCAAAGGATGCTTCTTTCATGTAACACGCTACCCTCCGTTTTGTTGATCGATCACCATCGAAAGCTAGGTAGGGTGGGCAGGTTTTTCATGCCCACGTGGAATATGCGTTAACCGCATGGGCACATAAAACGCGCCCACCCTTATGTAGCTATTTATGGTTATCTCTGCTCGCCTGACGCCCTTTCCGGGCGTGAACCTCTCTATGCGGCTCGGCATCCGCAGCGTAGGAATTTGTCACCACAATGGCATAAATCTCACTCACCACGGCCAACACAATCCGCGCGGCAAGCATCGCAATCACACCCCAGGTATTCCACAATAAACTGGCGAAAACCGGCCCCATGACCGCACCGGCCTCTTCACCCAGGCTGAGCTTTGCCATGATGTATGCCCGGTTGCGCCTGTCGAGACCGGAGCTTTCTGCCATCAGGGCACCCCAGGCCGGTCTGAAGGCGGCTTTGCCCGTCTCATCGATCAGATAGCCACTCACCATTCCCACCAGATTCGGCGCCACCATGAAGACAAGCGACGAGGTCACATTGGCTATACTACGAATCAACAGTACCAGGCGCCGGCTCACCCGATCCGAAAGCAGGCCGAACCCGGGACCCACAACGAGTATGAGCACGGCCCCCAGGAGGTAGATCGAACCGGTCTGTGCCTCGCTCAAGCCACCGTATTCGATTGCCAGCAGAGGGAACAGCCCACCGATCATTTTGGCGCTGCCGCTCATGAGAAACCCCAGTACCATAATCGCTCCTATCCGGGGTTTGGCTGGAGACGGTTGCCCCTCTGGTTT
>JALTPW010000360.1 GCA_026999335.1 Chromatiales bacterium | reverse complement strand
GTTTAGCGCGCATTAAAGAGGCTAAAGAAGCACTGGAGAAGCGTGAGCAAATCCTAAACCCAGGCAAGGAGATTGAAGATAAAAAGCAGATTAGCTTTGCTGATACAGACGCGCGCATCATGGGAAAGAATGGCAATTTTGACTATCAATACAATGGCCAGATCAGTGTAGATGAAGATCATCAAATCATTGTTGGACAACACCTCAGTCAAAATGCGAATGATAAAAACGAAGTTGCTCCAGCACTACAAAGTATTCAAGATGCAACGGGGAGGTTGCCGGACAATATGAGTGCCGATAACGGCTATATGTCTGGAGACAACCTTGAGGCATTCGAAACCATTCCAGTTGATGTCTATATCGCAACAGATAAAGGTGAAAAGACAAGTAAGATGCCTTTAGGTGAATCTGATCGAAAACTTGTCAAAGCAGATTTTGACTATGATGAGGCAAAAGGGTGCTTTATTTGCCCAGGAGAACAAGAGCTGGTGTTGAAGCGCCAATCAAAGGACGGCAAAAAAACCTATCAAGGCGATTCGCTAATTTGTACAGGTTGTGCCTATAAAAATAGATGTTGCCAGTCCAGTAAAGGAGAGGCACGGACAATCCAAACCGATGACAAAGAACCATTACGGCAACAGATGAATGCCAAGATGGAAAAAGACGAATCGAAAGCGCTCTATAAAAAACGCAAAGTCATTGTAGAGCCTGTATTTGGCCATATCAAAAACAGTGGGTTTCGTCGTTTCAGTGTTAGAGGAAAAGAGAAGGTGGCGGGTGAGTTTTCATTGGTGTGCGCTACACACAATCTGAAAAAAATAGCCCGATCAATGCTCGATGGATTAATCTGCCCAGGTTTTGGAAATTTAAGCAAAATGAGCAATTAAAGGGGAATATGAACCCAAATAACGTAAAAAAAGGGGATATCGAGGCTGCACGCGCTCATCAAAGCGCAATGAGAATCATTATTGTTAATGAATGGCAGCTGCCCTCAAATCAGGGTAGCTATTAGTTCTCATATCCCTCTATTCTCGGACAGCCTCCTAGTGTGGGTGCCTCTGTGGCAGACTGAAAGTCGCTTTGCCATGATCAGCCTGTATTGCGCATCCCCGCCGCGATCGCATTAATGGAGCGCAGCAGCGGATCCAGCCACTGTTCCCGCTCGGCCTCCGGCAGTGATTCGTCGCGGTAACGTTTCAGCAGGGTGAGCTGGATGTGGTTGAGGGGGTCGAGATAAGGATTACGGCGCATCAGTGACAGTTCCAGGTGTGGGGTCTCGCCCAGCAGATTCTGATTGCCGGAAATGTTCAACACCTGGTTCACCGTGCGGTAGAATTCACCGTGAAAGGCCGCATAGATGTGCTCGCCGGTTTTCTTGTCCTGGCACAGGCTGGCATATTCCCGGGCAATGTCCGGTTCGGCCTTGTACAGGGCCATCTGTGTGTTGCTTAGCAGGGCGCGGAAGAACGGCCAGTCCTCGTACATTTTTTGCAGTTGCGCCAGACGCACCGGGTTGTTGCCACGCCATTTTTCGATGGCACTGCCGATGCCGTACCAAGCCGGCAGAGTGTGGCGCGACTGTGCCCAGCCAAACACCCAGGCAATGGCGCGCACGGAGGTCTTGGCGCGATCACCTTTTTTGCGATGCGAGGGCCGTGAGCCGATGTTGAGCAGGCCGATCTCGGTGACTGGTGTGGCCTCGTAGAAATAGTCGAGGAAGCCGGGGGTCTCGTCGGTGAGCTGGCGATAGGCCTGTTCACCGCTGCTGGCCAGTTCGTCCATTACCGCCAGATAATCGCGGCGTTCCGGGTCGGTGGGTTGTACCAGGCTGCAACTGGCCTTGATCAGGCCGGTGATACCCATGGTCAGCTCGTAGACAGCGGTTTCCTGATTGCTGTATTTGGACGACAGCACCTCGCCCTGTTCGGTGAACTTGATCTGTCCGTGCACGGTGCCCTCGGGTTGGGCCAGGATGGCCTCATGGGTGGGGCCGCCACCGCGGCCGATGGTGCCGCCGCGGCCGTGGAATAGACGGCACTGGACGCCGTGGGCGTTGGTCAAGCGGGTGACACGCTTCTGCGCCTCGTACAGATTCCAGCCGGAGGCGAGGATACCGCCATCCTTGCAGGAGTCGGAATAACCCAGCATGATTTCCTGCAGGTTGCCGTTGGCGGCTAGCAGGGCGCTGTAGGTCTCGTTGTTCAGCAGGCGTTCCATCACCGGCTCGATGTGTTCCAGATCCTCGATGGTCTCGAACAGCGGTGAAATGGAAATGTGCGACTCGATGTGGTCGCCGTCGATGCGGGCCAGACCGCTCAGGCGTGCCAACAGCATGACCTCCATCACATGGCTGGCCTCATGGGTCATGGAGATGACGTAGCTGCCGAAGGCGTTTTCGCTGATCTCGTTACGCATGGATGACATGACGCCGAATACCGCCAGGGTTTCCTGCGTCGGCTCGCTGAGGCCGGTGTCGCTCGGCTCGAGTCCGGCGGGGTCGCAAAAGGCCCGTTCCAACAGGGCCATGCGCCCGTCTTCGTCCAATGCCTCGTAATCCTCGCCGCGCTGGCGGAACAGTTCGGCGACGGCCTCGCTGTGGCGGGTGGATTCCTGACGTATATCCAGTTGCAGGCAATAGAAGCCGAAGGTCTCTACCAGGCGGATCAGGTCTTTCAGCTTGCCGTTGGCAATGCGGGCGTCGTCATGACCGAGTAACGATTGGTGGATGTGTTTCAGGTCGGCAAGGAAATCCAGTTCGGAATCGTAGCGGTGCTCGATATGGGTTTCACGGCGTGCTTCGCGTCCCAGCAGTTGATCCTTGATGAGTACCAGATTGCGCTCCAGGCGGTAACGCATGATGCTCAGCTTACGCCGATAGGGTTCATGGGTGTAACGGGTGGGTTTGTCGCGGAAGGCGAATTCGGCATAGGCGGCGTTGTCACCTTGCAGGCGTTCCGTCAGCGTCGTGCTGGGAGTACAGAGCTTGTCCGAGTGGGTGAGCAGCTCGATCAGATGCGGGATGCGTTGCAGGTACTCCAGCAGCACCGTGTGTGACTGCATGCGCAGGGCCATGACGGTGGTTTCGGGTTTTACATTGGGATTACCATCGCGGTCGCCACCGATCCATGAACCGAAGCGCAGAAAGCTGGGGACGGTGACGCTCTGTTTACTGCAGATCCGTGCCATGGCGCGTTCGAAATTACGGTAGGTCTGTGGCACGGCGTCGAACAGACATTCGTTGAAATAGGCCAGACCATAGGTGATCTCGTCCTCTACCCGTGGGCGGATGCTGCGCACCTCGTCGGTCTTCCACAGGATCTGGATCTGGCTTTCCAGCTCGTCGATGATTTCATCGCGCTCGGCCTTGTTGAGGCGCGTGTCGTCGAGTTTTTGGTTGGTGACGAAGATGCGGCGAAGGCCGTCCATGATGGTGCGGCGCTTGGCCTCGGTGGGGTGGGCGGTGATGACCGGGATATAGGTCAGCTGATTGAGCAGAGACTGTAACTTTTCGGGACTGATGTCCTTTTCGCGCAGCTCGCGCAGGGTGGTATCGAAGGAACCGATCCAGAGTTGGCCGCCACGGTGCAGTTGCTTGCGGCGTTGCTGGTGGAAATAGGACTCTTCGGCGATGTTGACCAGACTGAAGTAGATGTTGAAGGCTCGCACCACGTGCACCAGGGTCTGCGGTGGGAGCGTTTTGATCAGCCGTTTCAGGCGTCGGCGCCGGGCAGGGTTGTCCTGTTTGCGCAGACTGACGAAACCCTTGCGCAGGGATTCCACCGCAGCGAGGACTTCGCCGCCTTCCTGCTCTTTCAGTACATTGCCCAGTAGGGTGCCGAGGAGTTTGACTCTGGATCGAAGAACCTTGTCACTTGCGTTGCTGCTCATTTACGGTAAACGCCTTTCTTGGAATGCTTTGGATTTCAACCCTGCGGGACGGGATTTTGTGGCGCCGTCCGCAGTCGTTATGCTGTGCGTCAAATGTTCCTGCCGGCCATGTAGCCCGCGCGGGAAGCCGACAATTATACCGTGAAACCGGGGTTTTGCTCCATTGACTTGCCGGTGTCAGTGGTGTAGCTGCTGAGGGAGGTTTGAAGCAAAATATGAAATGGTTGGACAGAATTCCCTTTTTCCCCATCATTGCCGGGGCACTGCTGCTCGGGCTGGCGCCATTTACGCCGCAGCCACATCTGCTGGAAAAGTTGAACATGCTGTTTTTGGGCACGTTACAGCGTCCGGTGGATATCTTTGACCTGTGCCTGCATGGTGCATTGCCTGCACTGTTACTACTGAAAACCATCCGTTTTTTGCAAACCCGCACCACATAGGCCGTGACCGGCTGGGAGATATGTAGCGATCTACTGAGGGTTTTTCCGCAGCGCTATCCAGACTATTCACGGGTTACAAACCCAGGGTTGTTTGACTAGAGTTCAGGTCATGGCCTGTTACTGATTTGTGATGATGAGTGGCAGTGTTATCGGTTTAGTGGAATTGCCGGGTGTTTCCGGTGTTTTAATCCGGCCGTATTATTTCTCCTCCGATGTCGTATTCCGGCTTGGGAGTTTCGGTCTTAAGGAAGGGG
>JALTPW010000359.1 GCA_026999335.1 Chromatiales bacterium | reverse complement strand
TCACCTCGGCACAGCGGGCCAGTGTGTGGTCGCCATCCATCAGAACTTCCGGCTCGACGATGGGCACAATGCCCTGCGTCTGACAGACCGCCGCGTAGCGCGCCAGCATCTCGGCATTGGCGCTGACGCCCAGCGGCGACGGGTTGTGTTCGCCGATGGTGTAGACCTCACGCCACTTGGCAAAGCGTGCGCCCTGCTGTTTGTACTGTTGCAACCGCTCGGCCAGCCCATCGAGGCCATAGGTGATGAGGTCGCCCGGTGACAGCGCCAGCGGCCCCTTGCCCTTGTCCACCTTGATGCCAGGGACGATGCCACGCCGCGCCAGCACCTCGGGCAGTGGCGTGCCATCATCGGCGGTCTGCGCCAGGGTTTCTTCGAACTCGATGACGCCACTGATGTAGTCTTCGATGCCCGGTGCGCTAAACAACAGTGCCCGGTAGGCGCGATGATTTTCCGCCGTGGACTCAACACCGATGGGTGCGAAGCGTTTGGCGATGGTGGGCGAACTCTCATCGGCGGCGAGTATGCCCTTGCCCGATTGCACCATCTGCTCGATGGTATTTTGTAATTCCTGTTGCATCGTCATGCCTGCGACCTCCCCCTGCGGTTATTTTTCCAGCGGCTTGTGACAGAACCACCAGTCGTAGCACTCATATTCCTGACTGCGTCCGGCTGCAGTTTTCTCATCGGTTGCGGGCGGCACGATGACCTGATCGCCGATCAGTTCGTTGTAGGGCCAGCCTGCGGGGATGGCACCCTGCGCATCGGAGACTTGCAGGGCTTGCAGCGCGCGTACCACTTCGTCGATGTTTCTGCCGATTTCCTGCGGGTAGTACAGCACCAGCCGGACCTTGCCCTGCGGGTCGACAATGAAAACAGCACGCACCGTGTTGGTGCCCTTTTGCGGATGCAGCATGCCCAGTTTCATGGCGATGCTGTCATTGGCGGCGACGATGGGAAAGGTGATTTCGACATCGAGGTTTTCCTTGATCCACTGCGTCCACTTGATGTGAGAAAAAACCTGATCCACGGACATGCCGATCAGCTTGCAGCTCAGTTTCTCGAATTCCTCATAACGCTTCTGAAAAGCGAAGAATTCCGTGGTGCAGACGGGCGTGAAATCGGCGGGATGGCTGAACAGCACAAACCATTCGCCTTTCAGATCCTCGGGGATATTCATGGGGCCGTGGGTGGTCTGTACGCTCAGGCTGGGGAAGTCGTCGCCCAGCAAGGGGATGGATGTCTGATTTTCTTGCATCATGATGTTCTCCGTGGCTTG
>JALTPW010000358.1 GCA_026999335.1 Chromatiales bacterium | reverse complement strand
ACTTTGAGGTGCTCCCCAATAATTGGACAGTTTTCGACCTTTTTTAAGCTACACTTTGTGTCATCTGGTCGGTTTCCATTTCTTGTCTGTTCTTCCAATAAGCATTGTCCGGTGTCAAGCCCTTATGGGCGGCGTGTGGACGCCTGAGGTTGTAAAACTCTATCCATTTGCCGATTCCGGCCTTGGCTTCACGACCACCTTCCCATGCATGCAGATAAACACTCTCATATTTTAGGGAACGCCAGAGCCGCTCAATAAAGATGTTGTCCATGAACCGGCCTTTACCGTCCATGGAGATTTTGACACCGGCTTTCTTCAAGGCATCCGTCCATTTGAACCCCGTGAATTGACTACCCTGATCGGTGTTAAATATCTTTGGCGGCCCAAATCGCAGTATGGCTTCGTTCAAAGCTTCCACGCAGAAGTCGGCCTCCAATGTGTTGGACAGTCGCCACGACAGAACACGCCGACTAGCCCAGTCCATGATCGCCACCAGATACAAAAAGCCCTTACGCATAGGGATATAGGTAATATCTGCGCACCAAACGTGATTGGCTTTTATGATATTCATGTCGCCCAGTAGATAGGGATATATCTTGTGTGCCTTGTTTGGCCGGCTGGTATTAGGCTTTTGATAGATCGGCATCAAGCCCATAAGCCGCATCAGGCGGCGGATACGCTTCTTGTTGACCTTGTGTCCGCACGCTTTCAAGTGCCACGTCATCTGGCGCACGCCGTAAAACGGGGTCTCCAGAAATTGCTTGTCAATTAGCGTCATCAGCTCCAGATTATAGGCACTTTCACCCTTGCGCTGGTAATAAAACGAAGAGCGGGGCAGTGATAAAACCCGGCACTGCGAACTGACAGACAGAGCCGCATTATCCCTGTCGACCATAGCTCGCTTCATGATAGGCCCCAGGGTTTGAGCTTTTTTGATAAAAAATCTCGCTCTACAGTAAGCTCGCCAATCTTGGCATGTAAGTCTTTGATCCGCTCCGGGTCGACCTCTGGTACAGACCTGTGACCGCGCGCAAAGACTTCTGGTGCACCATCCAGCAGCGCCTTTTTCCATTGATGGATCTGGGTCGGGTGAACACCGTACTGGCTGGCCAGTTCTACTACCGTTCGTTCGCCCTTGATGGCTTCCAATGCAACACGCGCTTTGAAAGCCGGTTTATGATTCTTACGTTTCGACATTCTGATCTCCTCTTTGTCGAGACCAGACAACACAAAATAATAGCTTAAGTCACTGTCCAATTATTGGGGAACACCTCACAATT
>JALTPW010000357.1 GCA_026999335.1 Chromatiales bacterium | reverse complement strand
GCGCCACCCAGGGCAACATCACCGCCGGTTCGTTCACCGCCGAGTCTGTCGGCAATGTTTATGTTGAAGGCCATGAAGATGAAATCCTGGTGCAGGAAGTCCTCCACAACGTCAAGGTGCCGACCGATCCCCAGTCCGGTCAGCCGGCCGGTCAGCGGGTGCATGCGCCGTTCACCTTCACCTGTTCGCTGAACAAGTCCGTGCCCATGATCTACAACGCCCTGGCCTCCGGTGAACTTCTGCCCACGGTGGTTGTAAAGTGGTACCGCACCTCTTCTGACGGTAAACAAGAGCACTTTTTCACCACCACCCTGACCGATGCGATTGTTGTGACGGCCGATCTGACCCTGCCGCATGCGCAAAATTCGGACAACAGCGACTACACCCAACTGCTGCAAGTCAGTCTGGCGTACCGCAAGATCGATTGGGAACACACCGCCGCCGGCACTTCGGGTTCCGACGACTGGCGTGCGCCGATCGAGGCCTAAACCGCCGCGATGTTGTTTTATTCGCTTTTAGCACAGGGAGGGCCGCTGGCCTTCCCTGTGCTTTTGTATTTTTTTGTGATGAACCACCGGGGGATATAAATAACCATGATCACTCGCCGTACAGCACCCAACCCTGCCTCATCCCGTAGCGGTCCCTATACAGCGGGACTGCAAGTGAGATCCTCCTCTGCCAGCAAACCAGTCAATAGCGTTTATACCGCAGGGCTGCAAAAGGCTAGCATTGACGCAATCCCCAACCGCCCTGATAGGTGGCGCTACTTAACTGCGAATGAGATTGTTTTGGCGCGCAGTGTTTTCGGTAATACCATCGATTATACAGTGGTCAAGATTTATCATAAAACGTATTTCCTGTTCCAGGGTCGTAAAATTACAATGGCGCCTAATGGCAATATTTATTTCCACCGCAAATCGGAAAATTATGTTGATGATTTTGGCAGCGCCAACCTTGGAGAGCAAGCATATTTTATTCATGAAATGATACACATTTGGCAACATCAGCAAGGTATCAACGTGTTTTGGAGGGGTCTGTTTTCGAGAAGGTATAACTACTTTCCAATGACGCCAGGAAAATCGTTCGACGATTATAAGATTGAACAACAGGGTGATATTGTAATGCATTACTTTTTTCTAAAAAATGGCTACGACTTGAAAACTTTACAAGCAAAAAATCCGAAGTCGTTTAAGGATTACCGGAAAGTCATCAATTGGCCGTCGATTGATGAATACCGGAAACTGATTCCATTCGTCGACTGATATGATGGACGCTTGCACAAAAACATATCACAGCACACTCATGTTGTTCCTGGTTTTACTGCTGACAGGGCCTGTTGCGCAGGCATCGGAAGACAAACCTAAACCGCAAGGCAGCTGGCAACAGACCGTCAAGGCACTTGAGTCGGCTGAAGTACCCAATGATTGCGGGCGACTTTGGCAGTTGCTCTGGCCGTGGGCGAAAGAAGGCAGGGCCGAAGCAAATCTTGCCCTGGCCGAGCTGGTCAGGTGGAATCATCTGACACCGGACGGAACCGGCAAAGATGCCCTGGCTCGATTACGACTGTCGGCAGGACTGTTTAAAGCTGCGGCGCAAACCGGTAATCATCAAGCCATGCTGGCATTATCAGATTTTTATGGCGGTGAGTTATTTGGTCAACCCGCCAACCAGGAATTGGCCATGTGCTGGCGGATGGCCGCTCGAGACAAAAAACAGCTGCACGAATGCCAATTACTGGATAGCGAATATGCCGTTATTCCAACAATGAGCATTCTATCTGCAGAAATTACTCTCCTGAACGGTTCAAGCAATAGTGCGCAATGCCTGGTGCCAAATAATGATACGCCTCAGGCAGCGATTACCAACTGAAAGCCACAGTGGAATACGGGACAGCAATAACTTGGAAAAACGGGGTCACGAATTAGTTAATTTGCCGACCTCTATTTACCTCTTAACTCGAACCCTAACTCTGGAGTCTACCTCCTGGCGGCATCCGCAATCGCTTACGTAAAACAACCGGTAAACAACCCCTGGCCCTCGAAGCCCTTGCCGGCCAGGGCCAGAGCAGCACCACCTGCAACAACTTTTCCCTGCACGCCGCCAGCGCCCACAGCTGACGGCCACAGGCACAACAAAAAACCCACATCGTCGGCCCGCCGGGGGAAGAGATCTACTGCGACGAACACGGCCAGGTCAAGGTGCAGTTCCCCTGGGATCGGAAGGGAAATCACAACGAGCACGACAGCTGCTGGATCCGGGTCAGCCAGGACTGGGCCGGGGTCGGCTGGGGCGCCATGGTGATCCCACGCATCGGCCAGGAGGTCATCATGGATTTTTTGCAGGGCGATCCGGATCAACCCATCATCACCAGCAGAACCTACCACGCCACCAATGTAAGACCATCAAAATGGATGTCAACGGCAACGCCATGGTGGTGGTCAAAGGCGGCCTGGCCAAGATCAACTAAACAGAGACAACAGACGAAAATCAACCCTTGCTGGCAGGCTTCGCTGTGTTCAGGGTCGTGGATGCCGGATTCAGCGTAGCCAGCGGTGCACGGCGCTCATCGGCGAAATTTTCCAGGAAGGTCAGCGCGCTGTTATAGACAATAGCGCCAGCATCGGCGGCCAGATCCAGGGCGCGATGGGCATCCGAACGCAGGCGGGCCGGCAAGCCTTCGGCGCGGGCCTCTTCCAGCATTTTCTCAGAAAATACGTTGTCCCGGATCTGCTCGGAGATACTGATGGCCATCGCCAATTCGCGTTCCAGTACATCCGCCGATGCCTCGCCCACGGCGCGCGAGGCACGCACCACAGCCCGAACCGAACGGACGACGTCTTCCAGGCCGGTAGGTTGTTCATTGACGACAGATTCGGCGTGTGTGCTCATACTTTGTGCCCCCTGGCAGGTGAATGGATGCAGTTCAGGTTGATCCAATCAGATTATAGTACCGGAAATCCGTGTGGCAATGTCAAGCCGAACGGCACTTGAAACACGCAGCACGGGTAAACCTGACCACCGGACGACCCGCTGAATAAGGTTATATTACCATTCGCCTTCGGTAAGGGTAATTGCAGCTTGCATCATCAATTTATCGGGTGCAGTCTCTGCACGAGAGCAAAAACGTTTGACCATGGACTGTGGGGAAGGCATCCCAGTCATAGGAGATGACCCATGCGAATTCTACTGGTAAATCCGAGGGGCTACTGTGCTGGCGTCGAGATGGCGGTCAAGAGCCTCGAACTGGCCTTGCAACACTTCGGCGCCCCCCTGTATGTCTATCATCAGATCGTCCATAACACTTATCTGGTCGAGCATTTCTCCACCCGCGGTGTTGTGTTCGTCGATTACCTGCAGGATGTCCCGGTAGGCGCGACGCTCATGTACAGCGCCCACGGCGTGTCACCCAGCATACGACAGGAGGCACGAGCGCGTGAATTGAATATCATCGATACCACCTGCCCGTTGGTCACCAAGGTGCATGGTGAGGCCGTGCGCTATGCCCGCAAAGGCTATACCCTCATCCTGGTAGGCCACCGCGGCCATGACGAGGTGGTCGGTATCATGGGCGAGGCGCCGGGCGCCATCCATCTGGTGCAGTCGGTGGACGAGGTGGCGGCCCTTGATATCGGCAAACCCAAACGTATCGCCTATCTGACCCAGACCACCCTCAGCGTGGCCGACAAACAGGACATCGAGGCGGCCCTGCTGCGGCGTTTCCCGCACATCGAACAACCCCGTACGGACGACATCTGCTACGCCACCCACAATCGCCAGCAGGCCGTGCGCAAGCTGGCAGCCGAGGCACAACTTGCGATCATCATCGGCAGCCAGAACAGTTCCAACTCGCGACGCCTTGCCGACATCGCTCAATCACTGGGTACACCTGCGCGGATGATCGACAGCCCTGATGAACTCCAATGGCACTGGTTCACCACCGTTGGCACCGTATTACTGACCTCCGGCGCCAGTGTGCCGGAAAGCCTGGTTGATGAAACATTGGGCTGGCTGAGACAACACTTCGATGCCACCGTCGAAGAACAAAGTGCCAAACAAGAAACCCAGCATTTCCATATGCCACCACAGTTGCGACGTCTCCGGGAAAAAACCCGTATGCCGTCAGCCGTGAACTTTCAGGATCCGGAAAAAGCCGCGTTGCCATGAACCAACAAACCCGCTGAACCCTGAAAGATCACCCTGGAAAAAATATCGGCCTTCCTTTACCCGCCCTCACCCCCTATCCTATGCCGCTTTCCCCGGCTTGAGGATCACTCCGCATGGCTGCTCTGCTGCAGGCCACCCATCTGATCAAACACTTCGGCGATGTCGCGGCCGTCGACGACGTCAGCTTTGGTCTCGAGGCAGGCACCTGCTTTGGCCTGCTGGGCCCTAACGGCGCCGGCAAGACCACTACCATCGAACTGCTCGAAGGCATCACTCACGTCGATGGCGGTGAAATCCTCTATCGCAACAAACCCGTGGGTACGGATTTCCGCAACGACGCCGGCATCATGTTCCAGTCCACCGCACTGCAGGATTACATGACGGTACGCGAGGCGTTGCAGATGTTCGGCAGTTTCTACCCA
>JALTPW010000356.1 GCA_026999335.1 Chromatiales bacterium | reverse complement strand
ACGGCAGTCGCGTGCCGAAGGACAGCCTGCGCATCGAGGCCATCGGCACCGTCGATGAACTCAACAGCCAGCTCGGCGTGCTGCGCGCGCAGCCTCTGCCCGCAAACACGGACACACTGCTGGCCGAGATCCAACACAGCCTGTTCGACCTCGGCGGCGAACTGAGTATCCCCGGCCGAGAGGTAATGACTCTCAATCACGTCGAAAATCTCGAACAGGCCCTCGACCGGCTCAATGACGAACTCACACCGCTGAAGGAATTCATCCTCCCCGGCGGCACCCCGGCGGCGGCCACGGCACATGTCGCGCGCAGTGTCTGCCGCCGCGCCGAGCGCCGCCTGATCCAGTTGCATCGTGATCAACCTCTGTCACCACAGGCCATCGGCTATCTCAATCGCCTGTCAGATCTGCTTTTCGTGCTAGCACGCCACCTCAATCACTCACAGCAAAATAGCGACGTGCTCTGGCAGCCGGGACGCCCTCAAGCCTGAGGCCGCATGGACGACAACCACTGAATAAGAATCTATTTCCCCGGCATCAATCACCGGGACGAGGCAAGACATGAGTATCTCCACCCTGCAAACCGGCATCGCTGGCATCAACAATGGCCTCGACGGCATGCGCCGCAGCGCCACGCAGATCGCCCACGCCGACAACACGACAAATCCGGCGGACACGGCCCGTGCATTGATCGATCTGCGCACCAATCAGCACCAGGTCGAAGCATCCGCCAAGGTGGTCAAGGCCGCCGACGAGATGCTGGGTAGCCTGCTCGACGAGCGGGCCTGATCTCCACACGATGCAGATCGGCACGTCCCTTTCCGGCTTCCCTCAGGCCGGCATACGGGCGCCAGCGGACACGCCCCGCACATCGGCCACGACCCATCCCACAACAGACGATAAGACGGAAGCCTCCCGCTCCCCCGCGACGAATCAGGCGTTGACGGAAGAACAACGGGCACAGGTGCAGACGCTAAAAAGCCGTGACCGTGAAGTGCGTGCCCACGAGGCCGCCCACATGGCCGCCGCCGGCGGTCTGGCACGCGGCGGTGCCAGCTACAGCTATGAAACCGGGCCGGACAACCGCCGCTACGCCGCTGGTGGCGAAGTGAGCATTGACACCTCATCCGGCAATTCCGCAGAGGAAACCCTGCAAAAAGCCCAGACTATTCGTGCCGCAGCACAGGCGCCGGCCAAACCCTCTCAACAGGATCTTGCCATCGCCGCCAGCGCCGGACAGATGGCCGCTGAGGCACGGGCCGAGCTTGCGGCACAGCGATTTTCAGGCGACAGCCATTCGAGCATACGAACCGAGGCCGTGGAACGTTATATCCAGGTAGCCAACGACAGTTCCGCGCAACAAACACTCAGCGGAATCGATCTTACCGCCTGAGCAGGCCCAACCCACATCTCTCGATCCCAGCAAAAAGCCGGCGTCACAACGACACCGGCTTTTTTGTTGGATTGAAATTTGTCGTAATCAGGAGGGCAGAAAATCGATGGGATAGGTAACAATCAGAGTTTCGACATCCCGTGTGCCAAAATTGAGCATTTTCACACGCGCCACCAGCCTGCGCTCCAGGCGGGCATCGTTCAGTTCACTGGAGATGACCTTGCAGGCCGTGACCTCGCCCGACGGGGCGATGGTGATTTCCAGCACCACCTTGCCCTGCAAGGTGGGATCCTTGCGCAAGGCACGACTATAGAGTGAATAGATGGCGCCCTTGTTGCGATCGAAGACCAGCGAGACCTCTTCGTAGGTCCGCGACGGTTTTTTCGAATCCTTGGCGGTAGGCGTTGCCGGGGCCGCCGCAGCTACCATATCCACCGGACTCTCGACCTGGGTACTCTGACGACCGGCAAGATTCGTGCTGCCGACACCACTGCTGAGATTGGCGGTATTGATACCTCCACTGCTGGTCGCACCGGAGGTGAGAATCCTGCGTTCACGTTTCTTTGCCGCCTGACCACCCGTGGAAAGTGACTTGCCCTTATTCAATTGAGGCGCAACAGGCGCATCACGCAGATCGGCCAAATCATCACTAAAGGCCAGCAAGCCGACACTGGCGGCCTTTTTGCGCGCCTCGGCAACCCGGTCAACCTTGGGCTTGGGTTTCGGCGGCTCGACCTTCTTTTTTGGTTTGGGCTCTTCTTTTTTCTTTTCCGGCTTCTTTTCTTCTTTTTTCTTTTCTTTTTCCTTCTCCTTCTTTTTCTCTTCCTTCTTCTCGACCTTTTTCGGCTCCGGCTTGGGCTTAGGTTTGGGTTTCTGCTTTTCCATCATCAACTGCGCCAGCCGTGGCGGCAATTCCTTGACCTTGTTGCGATCTTCCTTGGGAATGGGAATCAACGGAATGACGAGACTCAACAGCAGACTTATCGACATCACCGTAACGATGAAAATCTTCAGGCGCCGGTCTTCTTCCGCGACACGCGTCCAGGGCAAAATGAACTGACGATAGGCGCTACTCACAACCCGATTACCCCTTGTCTTCCGTCTTGCGCATGACCGCCAGCGAGATATTGCTGTAACTGGCCTGGGTGCAGGTCAGCATGATGCGCTTCAATAACTGGAAAGGGATTGTCTTGTCACCGAGGATGGTGATTTCACGAACCACCGGCTTGCCATCGGCCTGCGGGGCCTGATTCAGTTTGCGTCCGGCCAGACGTATCAGCTCTTCTTTCAAGGGTTTGATCTCGCCATCTGCGCTCTTCATCACGTCCCTCACATCGGCCACCTTGCGCCCCTGTACGACGATGTCGCGGTCGCTCACCATGATCACCACGGTCTCTTTGGGCAACTGTTCGGCAATGGATTGCGGCAGTTGGATCTGCTTGGCATTGGGCAGGTCTTTCACCGATGACGAGCTGATCAGCAGAAAAAATACCAGGATGGTGAAGATGTCCATCAGCGACACCATATTCAGCCCGACATTTCGCTTGCTGCGGGCGTGGTGCCGGCTCATGCGCTTGGCGCGGCGTGAGGCCTTCATGGCGCGTCACCAATGGCGATCTGCGGGAACAATTCCTTTCTCACCATCGAGGTCACTTCCAGTACTTTGACCTCACGCACGGTATCCATCACCTGTATCAGGGTGTCGTAGGGGATCTCCGCTTCCAGCAGCAGGCTGATGTTCTCTTTCTTGGGATATTTCAGTTTGATGGCGATCAGCAGGTCGGACAGCGCCTTGAAATCCTGCTTGCCGTCCTTGAGCGGGATGCGCTTAATCACGCCGCCGAGGGTGTCGGCCACCACCAGGCTGTCCTTACGCACGATAACTTCGAAATTGCGCTCTTTTTTCTTATTGTCTTCGGCCTGCTGATTGTCCGGCGGCAGATTGAGTTCGATAATGGCCAGATTTGAAAACACGGCGGACAGCAACAGGAACGGCACCAGCACCACCATCAGATTCATGAAGGCGGTGATGTTCAGTTCAGGCACGCTGCGACGAGCGCGCCTCACTCGGGCTCTGACAGACATCGCGATCGATCCCGCTTAGTCTGCGTTGCGGTGGCTGGGCTGGCGGTATTCGGTAATGGCGTTGAGGAATTTCACCGTGGCCATTTCCATGCTGTCCACCAACTCGGTGGTCTTAGTCTGCAACACGGTGTACATCAGCAACAGCGGAATGGCGGCCATCAGGCCGAAGGCGGTGGTGTTCATGGCCACCGAGATACTGGCGGACAGCAGATCCGCCTTGTCGGCGGGATTGGCACTGGCGACGGCGGTAAAGGCCTGGATCAGACCGATGATAGTGCCCAGCAGACCCAGTAGGGTGGCAATATTGGCGAAGGTGGCAAGGTAATGGGTGCGCTTCTCCAGGCGTGGAATGACCTCCATCAGCCCCTCTTCCATGGCCATCTCGATGTCGTCGCGGCGCTTGGTGGCCTGTAGACGGGTCAGACCGTAGGCGAGAATTTTGCCCACATCGCTCTTCGACCTGCTGCTGATGGCCATCGCCTGCTGGTAGTTGTTGGCCTTGACCAGCGGGGTCAGTTTGTCCCACATGCTGCGGTTGATCAGCTTGGCCCGGGTCAGGTAGAAATAACGTTCCAGGCCAATTGCCGCGCCCAGCGCAAACACCAGTATGATGGGATACATGAACATCCCACCTTCTTGGAAAAACTTCACGATCGCGTTAACGCCATCCATACCTTATCTCCTCACAAACCGTAATCAGGCATTGTTGGCCTGAATCGATGACTTCATGCGGTTATGCCTGAAGCCCAACAATGCCGCAAATTCCTGCGGGCTACATTGACTGAATTCACATTTTTCGAGCAGGCATCACGACAAATCGCGATATCCGACAGCGCTGACCCGGAAAGGTCGGCCAAATCGACGCCGAACTTTAGCGCAGAAAGCCTTTTCGTGCACCCCCGGAGAACCACTAATCCACATAAAGTAAATCGTAATAGGCCACCTGACGGCGAAATACCTCGTGATCGACCGCCACCCACTCGACGGAAAAAGACCCACTGCCGGCACCGGCAACCAGCGCCCCCAGCCGCGTACTCTTCCACGGCACGATGTAAAGCACCTTGGGCAGTTCACGCGAGCCCTTGATGGCCGTGGCATCCATGTCCAACCG
>JALTPW010000355.1 GCA_026999335.1 Chromatiales bacterium | reverse complement strand
GCAGGGCAAGCGACACGCTGGACATCCTTCGTGGCACCCATTCAAACAACAGTGCTCGTCATGCCGGGCTTGAGCCGGCATTCAGGAAGTCATTGAAACCACTGGATTCCGGGTCAAGCCCGGCATGACGATGTGTTGTTAACGGGGTAGTACTGATATCCACAGGCAGTCCCAAGATGCTGTCAACAGTAAAATTGCTTGACGTTGTGCCATAGGCCTTATAGCTTTTCCTGCTTCGGTCATGGTTCCGCAATGATCGTATTCTGGCGTGCTTGTGTCAGCCGGGGTGTGCCACAAGGTGTGTTGTAATAGGTACACCGTAAACAAACCGATGTAAGTTTTAGTATGATTGATGCAATCAGCTGTTTGCCACTATCACGGGGTGTGTTGCAGTAATGCCGGCCAACCTGCGGCCTCGATCCGCATCATGCACCGAACAGCCTGTCATCGCCCTGGGGCCTGAAGGCCCATTTCCCCGAGTCCGCCTGCGCAGGGTGCTGGAGCGCCGCTGGCTGCACTACGCATTTTTGTCGCGTGATCACGAGCTGGGTATGGTGGCCAACGTGGCCTGGCTGGGCCCGGGGCTTGAGGCCGGGGACGCAGCGCCCCGCTGCACCTCCATCCTGCTGGTGCACAAACGCGGCGAAGGTTGGTGCGCCAGTCAGTTCAATACCATCACGTCGACACCATTATGGTCTGCCTTCCAGCAACCCCACGCCCCACGCATGCCAGGGCCTCTGGCATTGACGTCCACCTCCGCCAGTCCCGCGGTTGATTTGCAATTGGCGCGCAGCAGCCGGCCCTGCACGAGTCAGTGTGCGTGGTTCGCCCCTGATCAGCACCTGCGCTGGCAGTCGGAGACCGGCGTCATTGCCCGTGGCCGTTGGACTTTCAAAGATCAAACATTTGCTGACGTGGAGGCCATCGGCTACCACGAACGGGTGCGCGGTTACTGGGGTTGGCCGGAGTTGGGTGGCTGGGTGTTCGGTTTTGCCAACGACCCGAGCGGCGCCCGTGACCAGCCGCCGCCAGCGGCCTTTGTCTTTACCCTGATCCAGCCCCGTGGGCCAGGGGACACGGCGGCCGGCTCGGTGATGGTTTGGCGCAATGGTCGTCTGCGGCGGCATTTTCCACGTCGCTGTGTCACCTTCGCGGTGCGTGGCCAGTTGCAGCGTGACAAGGTGCAGCAGGTGCCGGCCTTGTCCAAGCTGTTCGGTGTGCCGCCCATGGAGCCCATTCCGCAGCAGTTGATGATTTCCGCGCGCATGGGCGACGACTGGGTGACCTATGACTACCACTGCGATGCCGCGGCGCGGGTGGTGATTCCCAGCGAAACCAGCCTGCGCCCCTTCAGCGTGCACGAGGTCATTGGCCCGGTGCATGTAGAAGGCTGTATCAGTGGCGAGCATTTTGCCTTTGATACCTATGGCATTGTCGAGTTTGCCGGGGGTGCCGATGACGGTTGATACTGCCGCTCAATTGTTAAAGGCCACCGTCGACGAACTTTCGCGCCGCGCCCCGGCGGTGATCGCGGCGGCCGCGGATCAGCTTCGTGGCATCATCCTTGGCCTGCACTTCGGTGATGGCAGCCGCAGTGAGCTGCGCGCCGACCATAGCCGGCTGGTGGTCACCGGGCCCAATGGCGAGACACCGCATGTCGAGGTCTATTTCGATGATCGCGCCATGAATCTGCTGTTCGACCTGGAGCGCAAGCCCGTCGATCAGGTGTGGTCGCAGAGTCTGGATGTGCGTGGTGATCGTCAGCAGGTGCTCGCCGTCTGGCGTACCTTTCAGGTGCTGTCCCAGCGTGGCTCCGGCCTGCGCGCGGTGCAAGGCCTGTGGCGTGGCTACCGGGATCGAAATCCCCAGCGCTGGGGGCAGCCTGCTGAGCTGCCCGTCGATACCCGTTCACGCAATCCCCAGCATGCCAGCAATACCGGCTGGCATGCACTGGACTATCTGGATCACCGTTATGCGCAAGACATCGCCAAGGCTAGCAGTACCGTGGGTGGCGCCGTGTACACCGATGCCCGTAGCCTGTGGGACGGCTATGAGAGCAAACCCTGGTGGCAGTTTGCCGATGTCGTCGATACCGATCTCATGGAGACTATGCAGGCTTGCAAGGATCGCGTCAGCCGGGAATTCCAGCGTATCGTCCCGGATCGCGAGCCCAAGGCCGAGCTTTATGACCTGATGCGCGAATATCCCGCTCGCGAGGGCAAGGGCCTGCGCCCCACCCTGACCATCGCCACCTGCTGCGCATTGGGCGGACGCGACGAGGATGCGGTGCGTGCCGCCGCCGCGGTGGAGCTGTTTCACAATGGCTTCCTGGTGCACGACGATATCGCCGACGAGTCCACCCACCGCCGTAACGAGCCCACCCTGCACGAGGCCCACGGCATCGGTCTGGCGGTCAATACCGGCGATGCCATGAACCTGCTGGCGGTAGATGCGGTGCTTTCCAATCTGCCCACTCTGGGCCTGGCGCGTACCCTTGGCCTGATCCACGAAATCATGCACATGTGCCGCGAGACCGTCGAAGGCCAGGCCATCGAACTGGGTTGGATCCGACACCTCACGGTGCCGAAAACGGATCAAGACTATTTCGATATGAGCACCAAGAAGACCGGCTGGTACACCTGCATCAGCCCCTGCCGTCTGGGCGCCATCTGTGCCGGAGAGACGGATCCCAGAAAACTAGATCTGTTCACGGAGGCTTTTCGCCTCATCGGTATCGCTTTCCAGATTCAGGATGATGTGCTCAATCTTCTGGGTGATGAAGTGCTCTACGGCAAGGAACCCCTGGGTGATTTGTTGGAAGGCAAGCGGACGGTGATGATGATCCATCTTTTCCGCGAGATCGCGCCGAAACGGCGTCCGCGGCTGCTGGACATTATCCGTCTGTCGCGCCCCGAAAAGCGTTTCGAGGATGCCGAGGAAATCCTCGCTGCGATGCACGAAGTGGGCTCCATCGAATACGCGGTGAAAGTGGCCGACCGTCTGGCCCATGAAGGCGTGCGGCGCTTTGAGGCAGATCTGACCTTCGTCCCCGAGAATGAGGCCAAGGCCCTGCTGCGGCAGATCGCCAACTATGTCACCACGCGTCCGCTGTAGATGACTTTTTCACGGTGGCAGGGTCACTGCAGGGCAGGGCTTGGCGCTGATTCTGCTACCATGCGCCTTGGCGCGAATTCACCGCATAACGCCAGCGCAAACAAGCTCGGGAATACTGAATGACAGCAAAAGAGCAGGCAAAAGAACTGTCGCCGGAAGATCTGGCCCTGTTGGCCGGCCTGCGGCGCGGCAACGACTGGTTACGTGCCGTGCTCTGTACCCTTGCCCGGCGCGGGCTGGGGTTTCGTCAACAACATTCGGCGCGGGCCGAACAACTGCTGGCCGCCCTGTCGCGTTATCCCTATTTCAAGGCCGGGCAGTTTCTGTTCGATCTGATGGAGTGGGAGGACTTTATGCTGGATGGCGAGCCGCCGCCGCTCGCGCCCACCACGCTCGACGGCCCGGCCTTGCAGCGCATGGCCGGATTACTCAATACCTTCCGTGCCCATCTCGATGGTGGCCAGCCGATCGTGGTGCCCGAAGTGGATAGCATTCTGCCTCTGTTCGTGCCCGAGGATGAAGACCTGCCGTCACTGGAACCCAGTCTCTATCTCTATCATGAAGTGGTGCTGGGCATTCTCTGCAGCGTACGACCCCTGTTGCAGGTTCAAGCGTCGCCTGATGGGGAAGCATCGCGACCTGCAAGCTGAGAACGTGGTGCGAGAGCAGCGGCCCTATACTCAGCCCTATGTTCTTCAAAACAGCTCGATATCTTCTTTTTCTCTCATGTTCTGCGTGCGGCTGAGGTGCAGGGCCTCTTCGATACTGGCGCCCTTGAGAATGGCGTCGAACATGGCCTTGTCGGATTCCATGGTGTAGCGGGACTTGATATCCGTCTGCAGTTGATTCCACGCCTGTGGGTTGTAGAGCCGGTCGGGACTGGCCACCAGATCGCCCAACGAGGCCAGGCTGTCGGTGAGATGGCCGAGGCGCTGGTTGAGCTTGTCATAAAACTGGAAGGCAACGATGGCCGTCTGCATCTGGTTGGCGATGGCAGTGCAGTTTTGCAGGATGTCGTCCCGCTGGCTGGATTCCGCGGGCAGGGTATCGGTGACGGATTGTATGGTGCCGATATTGTCCATCATGGTGGTAAATGATTCTGTGAGAGTTTTCACGGACTCGTCACCATCCTGCATGGCGTTGCTGATCTGTGCCACGGCGAGATTGAGCATCATCACCGTTTCACGCACCTGGCTCCAGTCCAGATCGGGGCGATCAGCGGGTGAGGGCTGAAATTGTTGAGCATTATCGTTCATGTGTTGCATCCAGGGCATCTTCTTCTGTGGTACAGGACTCAGTGTCGGCAGTCCTGCCGGGGACTGAAGGGGGGTGAGCAAAAAGGGCGGGCAATGGAATTATTTACAACAAAAATATGGAGGGTGTGTATCGAGGGGATGAACATCAAATGAAGGCATTGAGTGATTTCAGGTACCGCTATGGCGGGTGTAGCATGCGCCGTGCGCACAAGATGGCTAGCC
>JALTPW010000354.1 GCA_026999335.1 Chromatiales bacterium | reverse complement strand
ATGGGCTGACCGATACTCGCCGCGTGCACACGGATCTGGTGGGTACGGCCGGTCTTCAGCACCACTTCGGCCAGGGTCGCATCGCGATAGCGGGTCACGGGCCGGAACAGGCTCAGGGCCTGCTTGCCCTCGACCGGATCGACCACCACCACACGCTCGCCGGAACGCAGGGTATTTTTGCGCAGGGCGGCTGTCACCCGACGTTCACCACCCCGCCACGGCCCCTTGAGCAGGGCCAGATAGCGCTTGTCCATGCCATCTTCACGCAGCAGCCGGTGCAGCTCACGCAGCACGCTGCGGCGCTTGGCGATGAGCAGACAACCGGAAGTATCACGATCGAGACGGTGCACCAACTCCAGATATGGCGCCTGCGGGCGCGAGGCACGCAGGGCCTCGATCACCCCGTAGTTGAGCCCGCTACCGCCGTGCACGGCAATCCCCGCAGGCTTGTTCATGATCAGAAAGCCCTTTTCCTCCACCAGGATAGCGGACTCGATACGTTGCAGAACCCACTCACCGGGGCTGACCTTGTCCCCCGCCTGCGCCACGCGCACCGGTGGAATACGCACTG
The DNA here is from genome assembly GCA_026999335.1 of Chromatiales bacterium. Classification (GTDB taxonomy): domain Bacteria; phylum Pseudomonadota; class Gammaproteobacteria; order SZUA-152; family SZUA-152; genus DRQN01. The sequence goes on along the minus strand of JALTPW010000354.1, from coordinate 712 downwards.
AATCCCCCGCCACCAACCGATAGGTGGCCTTTACGCGGCCCTTATTGACGCGTACCTCGCCCTTGCGCAGCATACGGTAGACACGGCTCTTCGGCACCCCTTTGAGTGTGGTCACCAGGAAATTGTCGATACGCTGACCGGCCCGCTCCGGACTGATTTCGACAAAGCGCACCCTGGGGGTATCCGCGCCGGCATCCGGCACGCGCCCTCCCTCCTGACTGAATTCCTGACTCATCCGCCCATGATACCATCTTGGCGCGATGCCCCGTGACCCACCTAGTACATCAACAACCCGTGTATAGTGTCGGATCAGCGTTTCTGTGCTATTTCGCATCAAGACATAACTCGCTGGCATTGGTTATTCCCTTGGCAAGAGCCATAACGCTGAGGCGGAATACCACAGAATCGCCCGAAGGGCTGGTCTGTCAACCCCCATAGCGGTGTTGCGCTTCTTGCGAAGGGAACAACCATTCCCTGCGAAGCGCGCCTTGCCATGCGGGCTGACAGACCAACTGATCCGACACTACAAACGGGTTGATGTACTCGGGGGTATTCTCGTATTCTCGCAACGAATCTCATACTGGCGGCAGTTGTCATCCATCGAAGTGAACTCGGACGGTAAAGCCATCAACAGAGGGAAATTTCAATTGTTCTGGGATAGACTTGGGTCTGGTTTGGCCCCTCCGAAGCTTTTTTAGATAAATGTCATTAT
>JALTPW010000353.1 GCA_026999335.1 Chromatiales bacterium | reverse complement strand
GATGGAGAGGTGGTCCTACATTTTCGACCATTTAGCAGCCAATTTAAGATGGATCATGGTTTCATTCAGGCTGCCAATCTCACTGGTTCTGTTTTTCTTTCATAAGCCTCGTCCGGCGTCAATATTCCATGTCGGGAGTGCGGGCGCTCGGCGTTGTAGTAGGCCAGCCATTTCCCGATCCCGGCGCGGGCTTGCGAGCCGGTTTCAAAGGCATTCATGTAGATGCACTCGTATTTCAGGGACCGCCAGAGCCGTTCGATCATCCGGTTGTCGACCCAGCGGCCACGCCCATCCATCGAGATTTTCACGTCAGCATCCTTCAGCGCCAGTGTCCACTCAAAACCGGTGAACTGGCTGCCCTGATCGCTGTTCATGATCCCGGGCTTGCCGTATCTGACCATGGCCTCTTTCAGGGCTTCGACGCAAAAATCCGCCTCCATACTGTTTGATAACCGCCAGGACAGAACCTTGCGGCTGTGCCAGTCCATAATCGCCACCAGATACAGGAACCCGCGCTGCATCGGGATGTAGGTAATGTCGACGCACCACACCTGATTTGGCCGATCAATCGTCAGGTCTCGCAACAGATACGGGTAGACCTTGTGCTGCGGATGCTTCTTGCTGGTGTTGGGCGTCTGATAAATCGGCACCAAACGCATCAGACGCATCAAACGGCGGACCCTGTGGCGGCCGCACTTGTGGCCCTGTCGTTGCATGTAGCGCGCCATTTGCCGCGAGCCATACCACGGCGTCTGCAAGAACTGCTTGTCGATTATTGCCATGAACCGCAGGTTCTCGGCACTTTCACCCTTCGGCTGATAATACAGGTTCGAACGCACCAGAGAAAGCAGCCCGCATTGCCGCCGCACACTCAGGTCATGCTCACGGCTCACCATTTTTTGCCTCGCTTCCCGAGCAACTGATGCGAGGCATTGGCTAAAAAATCCCGTTCCACCACGAGTTGGCCAATTTTGGAATGCAGCTTTTCGATCTGTGCTTCATCAACCCGGTCAGGATCTCGCCCGCGTTTGGTAAATGCCGTGGCCATGTTTTCAATCGCCGCCCGTTTCCACGTCCCGATCTGCGTTGGATGCACACCATACTTCTTCGACAGCTCCGCCATCGTCATTTCCTCGCGGATCGCCTCAAGCGCAACGCGGGCTTTGAATTCGGGAGAATGGTTCTTTCGTTTCGTCATTTTGAATCGTCTTTCTCATAAGTCGATCCATCTTAACAACTGGTCCGAATTTCCGCGACCACCTCTCAATCAATGAGTCCTGACC
>JALTPW010000352.1 GCA_026999335.1 Chromatiales bacterium | reverse complement strand
TATTTTTTTGTGGAATAATTCGTGCTGATATTTTCATATAATGGGTTGTTCGTTGCACAGCACCGCTCTCGTTCCGCCTCAAGAACGAAATTAGGTAGGGCTACGTTATTTTGGCCGGACACCGATGATCGAAAAGTAAAAAACCGCTGGCGTGCTGAGGTTCGTCTAAAAGGTAAATACAAGTCAAAGACGTTTTCCACGAAAGCAGAAGCACGCGAGTGGGCGACGGATGTTGAATCGACACTTACTGGTAAGCGTGAGGGATCCGCGCATCTTATTCGCGATGCGTTTGAACGGTATGCGCGAGAGGTATCCATGGATAAAAAGGGTGCAAAATGGGAACTGGTTCGCCTCAATTTACTGGGCTGGTATGACCTTGCTGATGTCTCTTTTGCTCACTTGGCCGCCGAGGATTTAGCTGTGTGGCGGGATCGGAGGTTAAGGGATATATCTCGACCGAAAAAGCCTAGGCCCCGTGACCGACGCATCTCCGATGAAGAGATTGAGAGGGTACTGTGCGTGCTGGGATATGATGAAAATGATGAGGCTACAACTTGTCAGCAGTTGACGAGGGTATTGTTCCTGCTGGGGATCGAGACCGCCATGCGCCGAGGGGAGATGATGGCCCTCAGATGGAGCGATATTCACCTGCAGCAGCGCTATGTCTCTATAATGGATAGCAAAAACTTAGACCAGCGTGATGTGCCACTGACTACACGGGCGGTTGAGCTCCTGGAGCGATTAACGCAAGAGGGGGAGGGGCCGTTCTCGTTCAGCTCTGACACTGCAAGCACACTGTTTAGGCGGGCGGTAAAAAAAGCGGAGATAGATGGCCTGAGATTGCACGACTCCAGACACGAGGGTCTAACTCGGTTAGCACGTAAACTTGATGTTTTGGATCTAGCTCGGATGGTTGGTCACAGGAATCCCCGTAGCCTGATGATTTACTACAATGCTACTGTCTCGGAGATTGCTAGTCGGTTGGATTAGATTAGGTGATGCGTTGAATCTTGTGTCGCTCGGCGTATGCCTTAACTTCTGAGAGCTTCCAGCGCTTGCCAACACCCTCGATTTTTATAGCTTTAGGAAATACGGGCTTACATAATAAACGGTTGCTTACTGAATTCTTAGACAGCTTGAAATAGTCAGCGATATCTTGAAGGTTCCATAGGCGACTATTTTTATTAGTGCTTTTCAGTTCTTGAAGTATATCCTTTAGTAATTCTTCAGTCGTGTCTGACATGGTTACACTCTATTCTATATCTACAGAATTGTTTTAATTCGATGAGTTGTGGAAAGGCAGATTGCAGTAGCATATTTCAATGGTTAAAAAGGTTGGAGTAGATGCGATAGGATGGATATTGACCTATGCGCTATTAGCAATTTGACTTCCTACTGACCCTAGCTGACAGGTGTTTGATAAAAACCTCCGAAAGTTGGCATGTAGGTGTGCGCTTTCGTGTTTTGATGCGGGAATCTAGCCTTTTTGTTCCCATCCTTGGTGGAGTGTGCCCATCCAGTGACAGAAACCCTTGTGGTCGGTGTTCACTTCTTGCTCAGGTACGGATTGGAGCTTGGTGCTATATTTTGGAATAGCGTGCAAGGATTGCAGATTAGTAGGTCGTTGATGGTGGATTTTTTTCGTTCTCCGATGGTGTGATAGCTGTGGATGTTCGTTCCCTGTGGGGTTTTCTCATGAAGCCCTAATTTCTGGAAGCGTTTCTGGATGTGGTTCCATTCATGATCGGATTGGTGGGCAAAGTCCTTGAAGACAGCAGGGCTGACGATAAGTATGCCCTCTGGTACAACATGGACTCGTGCACGTACGTCGTTGACGATGATGTCGCCGGATGCCAGCCCAGCCTGTAGCCAAGTGAGAAATTGCTCGCTAGCATCCTTATGGCCCCCAGGATCAGTCTCACAAAGGGGGATTGAAGCCTCCGTGGTACCCTCGTGCACTTCTTCTTGATCTTCGAGCTTGTCTTCTGCTGGTGCAAATAGCGGGGGAATGGGTTCCTCATTGAGAGGACTGGCTTGAACCGTAGTGGTTGGCGGTGTATCTCCCATTTCGTTGGAATCAGTGCGACTTTCGGTGGTTTCTCCTTTCGCAGAGGCATCGGGTGATTTGGCAGCAAGAACGACTGTAATGGCGTCGGAAAACGGTTCCGGCGCCGACTCTGGATTTGGCCAGATCCGGTGGCGGGGGATGCGGAGCAGGGTCAATTCATGTGACCACTCACCAGCACCATCGGCTACCTTTGTTCGCCAGATAGCCCGTTCTCCGTTGGGTTTCAGGATGGCGTGTTCCTGCAGCACGTCGAAGATGCGGTCATTCCGGTTGGGGATGTCTGTATGGCCTTCCTGATGCAAGTGATCTCGCAAGGCATCGACCATTCGTTTACTTACCAGCCAGAGATCATCATGATCCAACCAGCCAGCAGCGCCATTGCGGTTGAGGGGTAAATGCCCCTCGCCAATCAGATAGCGTAGGCCGGTGAGCAGCTTCTTGTGCAGAGGGATGGCCTTAGCACTTGGGAACTGCCCCGTTTCTCCAGCACCAAGGCTACGGGCCACGGATCGGCCATCAGCCTCACGGATGATCTGTCCCAGCTTGTCGGGGTCGTTCCAATTAGTAGGTATTATTTGACAAATACCTAGAATATGGAACATTATTGTCTTTATGCTCCAAAACCACCAATCAGCTGCCCTTGATCTTGCCAAAACACAAGGGGTTATTCGGCCCAAAGATCTTGAACTGGCGGGTATCCCCCGAGTTACCCTTACGCGGCTTGTGCGCGAAGGTCGGCTAACCCGTATCGGGAGGGGTCTCTACATGCTGCCTGAGCGTTCGGTATCAGAGCACGAGGGCCTGATTCAGGTAGCCAGTCGGGCTTCTAAGGGAGTGTTCTGTCTGCTAACCGCACTACGTTTCCATGATCTCACCACGCAGTCGCCGTTTGAGATTTGGCTGGCTATTCCCAACAAGTTTCAACCACCCAAGCTGGATTATCCACCTGTTCGGATTGTACGGTTTTCTGGCAAGGCGCTTACGGAAGGGGTGGAAACCCATACCGTCGATGGGGTCGAGATCAGGGTGTATGGCCTAGCGAAGACCGTGGCCGATTGTTTCAAGTTCCGAAACAAGATTGGGCTGGATGTGGCGCTAGAGGCGCTTCGGGAAGCCTGGCATGAGAAGCGTGTGAGCATGGATGAGCTTTGGCATTATGCGGGCATCTGTCGGGTAGCCAATGTGATGCGGCCGTATCTGGAGTCCCTGACATGAGTGGGAAATCCAATCTCGCCGCATCGGTACGGGCTCGATTGCTGAATCGGGCCAAGGCCGATGGCGCTGACTTCACGCTGATTCTGACTCGATATGCACTGGAACGGACGCTCTATCGCTTGAGTGTGTCCACATACCGGGATTATTTTCTGCTCAAGGGCGCCTTGTTGTTCGATCTCTGGTTTGATGTGCCGCACCGGCCGACACGGGATGCTGACCTGCTTGGGTTCGGCCCTTCGGATCTGGATTCTTTGGTGGCTATTTTCCGGGATCTTTGCGCAATGCCTGTGGAAGACGGGATTGAGTTCGACCCAGACACGGTGAGTGCCGGAGCGATCCGTAAGGAGGCCAATTATGCGGGGGTGCGGGTCACCTTTACCGGGATATTGGCCGGTGCGCGATGCCCTGTCCAGGTCGATATTGGTTTTGGTGATGTGGTGACACCTGATCCGGAAGAGGTAATCTATCCGCTTCTTCTCGATGATCTCCCTGCCCCTCATCTACGGGTCTATCCTCGATACACGGTGGTGTCCGAGAAATTCGAGGCCATGGTTAAACTCGGTATGGCTAATAGTAGACTCAAGGATTATTTCGATCTATGGGTATTGGCCAGGTACTCTGAATTTGAGGGTGATGTGTTGCAAGAGGCCATACGGGCTACATTCCAACGTCGACAGACCCCATTGCCCCTTTCTGTTCCACTGGGGCTATCGCGGGGGTTCTTTGAGGATATGGGCAAGCAAATGCAGTGGAAGGCGTTTCTAAGGAAAAATAGGCTTGAGGAATTTCCGCTGTCTGATGTGGTGGGTGAGATCTCGCTATTTTTGATGCCGGTTGTCGAGGCCTCATCAAACGAACAAGTTTTTCAAGGACAGTGGCCGCCGGGTGGGGCATGGAACACCAATGGCTGATCCAAAGTGACCGGATATTGCCCAATCTATGTGAGGTTGACTGGGGCGGGCTGCGCAACTAAATTTACACAGAGTTGTCCACAGAAATTGTGGGAAAGTCTTCGGTAGATTAAAGTCAAATGGAAGGTAGATGGATTGTGAGAGGAAGGAGGAAATTTTCATGATGAGACCATCGGTGTCCGGCCCATCTCAGAGGTACTTCTCTAAAAGCGGTCTAAATTGCCTCTCATAGAGCGCTGGCGAACTCTTCTTGGCAAAACAGTTTTTCAAGAAGCGGCATATCTGGCGTGTCACCTTTGATAGCACAGTATAAAATGCTCGATATGCAATGCCAATGCGGTTCTTTATATAGCTTGATTTCTTGGCATCATGTTTCAGTTTTTGGGTGGTATCGCCATCGGT
>JALTPW010000351.1 GCA_026999335.1 Chromatiales bacterium | reverse complement strand
TTTTCGAGGAATGAGGTCTTAGCGATATTAATGTCTATTCTGCTCGTTTCAGGAATGTTCATGATATATCATATTTTCGTTTACGGAAGTAACCAGCAGGCCCTCATATCGGCGTTTATATTCGGACTCATAGGAACAACCACAACAATACTTTTCAGAAGCTTGATAATAATAAACGCTTTACATTTCGTTAACAACTTCACGGCTTCGTTGCTCATGCTCGGAGCACAGTTTATAATACTAATGTGAGGTGGTTTTATGCCATTCACACTCCCGATAACGGTTAACGACGCTGCTTTAGTTCTTATACTATTCATAGTCGGATATATAATCGGAAGTTCTATAAAGGGAAGTATAAAACTCGTTTTAATGATAATTGTTTTTATAGTAGCTCTGATATCTCTCGGTTTAATAAGCGAGGAAGTCCTGAAAAATTTCATGGTTGCGGTAGGTATTTTGAAAGAAAGCGCTATAGGAAATTCATCAGCACTCGGAATAGAACTCAATATTTTAGATATTAAAATACTTTCATTCCTCGGCGGGCTCGTAATAGGATTTATAAAAGGATGATAGGAACGTAAAGGAAAAGTTTAAATATTATTTCAATAAAAATATTATAAGGTGATGGGATGGAGTTTAAAATAAAAACTCTCAGAAAAAAGCGTGGTGGGGTTTACTACGTAGTTTTGAGTTACGATGAATACGATCTTCCGAGAATCTGGGGAAGATTTAAATCGAAAGTAAAAGCCAGGCAAAAAATAAGGGAACTGAAAAGAAGGTTCGGTAAGGAGTAAAACGGGATAATCATGAAAAAGCTGGCAGTAATTTTAGGAATAATTATAGCTTTGTTCAGTCTTAATTATTTCGGAGTTTTTAAATTCAACGTTGTTGACGGATGTCAGTTTATAAAACCTGAATTCGGATTCATAAAATGCGAGCCAATAAAACACGATAAAATTTACCAGAACAAATTAGCTTCAGCTACAGGTAAGGTAGAAACGATGATAAAGTGTGGTGATGTTGAGAACACTCCGGAATGCGACTTCACGTATTATCTCGACTGCGACGTTATGGGTATTACCGGTCCGTTCTTCGAATTCCAGGCCGACGGAGTTCCTTACTGCCAGATAGGTTCGCAGAATTTCTGCAAGGTTAAGGCGAACTGTAAGGCCGAGACGGTTTTCTTAAGTTCCGTTAAGTCCGGCGGGCGGGTATTCGTGAAGGGAGCTTTTTACGACAACGGAATTTTAGGAAGGGATTACAACATTCCGCTTAAAATAAGATC
>JALTPW010000350.1 GCA_026999335.1 Chromatiales bacterium | reverse complement strand
ACGTCAATGACGCTCAGCTTGCGCGATTCGATGAACTGCGCCTCCTCAGGAGGGATACCAATCTGGCGGTACTTCATCCCTTCCTCGAGAACGGCTGTCCTGTGCGCATTGTCTATGCCTGAGTAGATCTTGTCCCACTGTGACCGGATCCTGTTTGCCGCTTCGGGCGTCAGTTTCGTCGGATGCTCGATGACTCCGGCAACACGTGATCCCTGTCCGAAGAACTTGGCCCCGAACTTCTGTGCGGCCATTCCCAGCCCGATGGTCTCCATGTGGATACGGATCGGCGAATATCCCTTGATTCCGTCGAACCCAAGCCCAGGAATGTGCAGGATCACATCCTTCTCATAGAGAACCCTCTGGCCATCATCCATATGTGATACGTACCAGAGTTTACCGTCGATGATCTCCGGACGGGTCCGATCAGGCAACAGAGGCAGCAATGATCTTACACGGGCATCATTCCCCCTCTCGATCAATGCATACGTATTACCCCACCCGAGCACATGCGCCTGCAACGTCTCCCGGAACACGGCAGATGTCATGAACTCGTTGGGCTCGTCATGCATCAGTGGATATAGAGGGTGGTCTGTCGCCCTCTCCCGTCCCCGATCCGTTCTGCGGTACAGGACAAGCGGAAGCTGAGCAATGGCATCAGAGATGCATCTAATCGCAGCCCATACGGGAGAAAAACCAAGCGCTGATTTTTCGCTGACCGAAATCCCGGAACTCGCCGGCTGAATACCCAGCGCGGTGTAAAGCCATGACGCCGGATTCTTCAGGTCGGTGCTGGGATTCTCGAGACTTGCCCTCGTCTCGAACAGCTTATCCAGTACGCCCACCGGCAAGCCCCATGATGATAAAAATTGCACCCGGAACGACGAGGGACATGGGCCAGTAAACGAAATATAGCCCCGCCGCCATCAGTGCGATTCCTGAAAAGAAGAAAACATCTCTCATAGTACGACCAGATCCCGTTCCTCGTAGATGGATTTCTGTGTTGTCTCTTTCGCCGAGACAGACAGGGCCATGACAAGCGCAACGATTCCATCAATGCGCCCGGTCGATTTGGCCTTGTCTAGCTTTCTGTTTCCGGCTGCATCCTGCAATGCTACGGCATTGGCCGCGCACCATGTCAGTATCGGATTGCCGCCGTGCCTGAGCTTGCCATTGAGCAGAATAGATTCCAGATTGTCCAGCGCCGGCGCCATGTCCCTGAATCCCTGCCCGAACGGAACAAGCGGGATCTCTACTCCTATTCTTGACAGCTCGTGCATCAGAATATC
>JALTPW010000349.1 GCA_026999335.1 Chromatiales bacterium | reverse complement strand
TTGTTTCAGCAGGCGGTCGATGACCTGCTGGTGGAAGGTGATCGCGTCACCGGCGTGGTGACGCAGATGGGTCTGAAGTTTCTGGCGCCGACGGTGGTACTGACCGTCGGCACTTTCCTCGGTGGACGCATCCACATCGGGTTGGAAAGCCACGAGGGTGGTCGTGCCGGAGATCCGCCGGCCAATGCCCTGGCGCAGCGTCTGCGCGAGCGGCCCTTTCGCGTCGAGCGTCTAAAAACCGGCACCCCGCCGCGCATCGACGCCAAATCCATCGACTACAGCCAGCTCACCGAGCAGCCGGGCGATGATCCCATTCCCAGTTTTTCCTTTATGGCCGGGCCCGGCGACCACCCGCGCCAGATCAGTTGCCACATTACCCACACCAATGCACAGACCCACGATATCATCCGCGCCGGCCTGGATCGCTCGCCCATGTACAGTGGCGTGATCGAGGGCGTGGGGCCACGCTACTGTCCATCAATTGAAGACAAGATCGTGCGTTTTGCTGACAAGGATTCGCACCAGATCTTCGTCGAACCGGAGGGATTGGCGTCGAATGAGGTCTATCCCAACGGTATCTCCACCAGCCTGCCTTTCGACGTGCAGCTGGCTCTGGTGCGCTCTATGAAGGGCTTTGAGCAGGCCCACATCACGCGTCCCGGCTATGCTATTGAATATGATTTTTTCGATCCCCGTGACCTACGTCCCTCGCTGGAGACTCAGCACCTCAGTGGGTTGTTCTTCGCCGGGCAGATCAACGGCACCACCGGCTACGAGGAGGCCGCCGCCCAGGGCCTGCTGGCCGGCATCAATGCCGCCCGTCTGGCACGTAATGAGGCGCCGTGGTCGCCGCGTCGCGACGAGGCCTATCTCGGCGTGTTGGTGGACGATCTGATTACCCGTGGCACTCAGGAGCCCTACCGCATGTTTACCTCGCGCGCCGAATACCGCCTGCTGCTGCGCGAGGACAACGCCGATCTGCGCCTGACGCCCATCGGTCGTGAACTGGGTCTGGTGGATGACGCCCGCTGGGCCGCTTTCGAGACCAAGCGTGAGGCCGTCGAGCGTGAGAGCCAGCGTTTGCGTGAGACCTTCTTCCATCCCGGCAGTCTGGCCGACAGCGAGGCCGGGCGGGTGCTCGGTCAGGCGTTGAGCAAGGAGGCGCGGTTGTCCGAATTGTTGAGCCGGCCCAAGGTGGATTACGCCGCACTGATGAGCCTGCCCGGTGCTGGTGAGCCCGTGAGTGACCCGGTGGTGGCCGAGCAGGTGGAGATTCAGTGCAAGTACGCCGGCTATATCAAACGCCAGCACGAAGAGATCGAGCGCCATCGGCGTCAGGAAGGGCTGTCCCTGCCGGAAGATCTGGATTATGGCCGGGTGCGCGGCCTGTCCATCGAGGTAGGTCAGAAATTGGCCGCCCAGCGTCCGGCGACCGTCGGCCAGGCGTCACGCATTTCCGGGGTGACGCCGGCGGCGGTGTCGCTGTTGCTGGTGCATTTGAAAAAGCGTGCCGTCAGCGGCAGTTAACAAAATAGTGATTTTTTCCTGGCATGGGTCTCGCGGTTCGGGGGGCAGCGCCACCAGACTGAGTGCAAAGCATTGAAAAAGCGATGGGGGATAATGGCCGCCCTGCTGTTGATGAGCGGCCTGGCGCAGGCGGCTGCCGATAACGGGCTGGTCAGCGAAAAGAGCCACTATGGCATACAGGAAACTCTGGATCGGTTGGAGGGTGTGCTGCGCAAAAAAGGGTTTCACCATCGTCCTGCGTTTGCGGCATGATGCTTGCGCGGAAAAGTCCGGTCTGTCCTTGCGGCCTACGCAGCTGCTACTCTTCGGCAACCCGAAAGTGGGTACGCATTTCTAGAAGCCTGTCGGACTTAGGATGAATCTACTGCGGAAAACCTATTTTGGTCCATTGTTTCGATCCTTTTTGTTGAATATGTCCATTATTCGCCGACATGGATGTCGGCGAGGGGCGATAGCAGGACGTGGTAGCTTCGCCTCAAACGATCAAAAAAATGGACTCAAAATGGCTTCCCCTCGCGACGATCCCCTAAGTCCGACAGGCTCCTGGCCGGCAGACCGCCGGTATCGTTACCCATGAAGATGCTGGCCTGGAAAGACGAGGCGGCTCAGGTTTGGTTGAGCTATAACGACCCAGCCTATATTGCACGGCGTCATGGCATTGGCGACCGTGACAAAAATATCGCCACGATGAGCAAGGCGCTGGACAACTTCAGCCGTCTGGCCGCCGAGTAGCCAATGTCGCTGGAGACGACCCTCGCGCAGGGCCTGGAGACACTGGGCATCGAATGTCCGCTTGAAGTCCGCGGGCGTCTGCTGGATTATGTGCGCCTGTTGGCGAAGTGGAATCGTGTCTATAACCTGACCGCCGTGCGCGAGCCGCTGGAGATGGTGCAGCGGCATCTGCTCGACAGCCTGGCGGTATTGCCACATCTGCACAAGCTGCAGGCGAAGCGGGTGCTGGACGTGGGTACCGGCGGCGGTCTGCCGGGGATGCCGCTGGCACTGATGTCGTCGCAGGTGGACTTTGTGCTGCTCGACAGCAACAGCAAGAAGACCCGCTTCGTGCAGCAGGCGATGGTCGAGCTGGGACTGCGTAACGTCGAGGTGGTGCATGCCCGGGCCGAGCAATACCTGCCCGATGTGCCTTTCGACGTGGTCATCTCGCGGGCCTTTTCGTCACTGCGGGAGATGGTGGAAAAGGCCGGCGCCTACTGCGGCAGTCAGGGTGTTTTGCTGGCCATGAAGGGCGTCTATCCGCAACAGGAGTTGGCCGAACTGCCGGCGGGGTTCATGTTTCGTGAATCGCAACAGTTGCAGGTACCGGGGCTGGACGAGGAGCGACACCTGATCTTTCTCGCACCGGCGGGCGGGGCAAAGGCGAATGAATTAAAGCACCACACAACGGGCTGACACGGGCTGGCAAACATGGGCAAGATCATCGCAGTAACCAATCAGAAGGGTGGCGTCGGCAAGACTACCACCAGCGTCAATCTGGCGGCCTCGCTGGTGGCGACGCACCGCAGCGTGCTGCTCATCGATATGGATCCGCAGGGCAATGCCACCATGGGTAGCGGTGTCGACAAACACGCGCTGGAACGCTCCAGTTATGACGTGTTGACCGGCTCGGTGGATATTCGTGACGCCATCAATGAGACGGAACAGGCGGGCTATGAGCTATTGCCGGCCAATGCCGATCTCACTGCTGCCGAGGTGGAGCTGCTACAGATGCCGCAACGCGAACGCCGTCTGCGCGAGGCGCTCAACAGTATCAATGGTCGCTATGACTATATTCTGATCGATTGTCCGCCGTCGCTGAATATGCTGACCCTCAATGCCCTGGTGGCGGCGCAGTCGGTGATTATCCCCATGCAGTGCGAATATTACGCCCTGGAAGGGTTGACCGCACTGGTGAACACCATCGAGGACGTGCGCGACAACCTCAATCCCTTCCTCAAGATCGAAGGTCTGCTGCGCACCATGTATGATCCACGTAACCGCCTTGCTGGCGATGTGACCGCGCAGCTCAGCAAGCATTTCGGTGACAAGCTGTACCGCACGGTCATTCCGCGTAACATCCGCCTCGCCGAGGCGCCCAGTCACGGCCAGCCGGCGCTGGTGTATGACAAGACGTCGCGTGGTGCCAAGGCCTATCTGGCACTGGCCGGTGAGATGTTACGGCGTGAACAAGTGGCCTCGGTGGATGGTTGACTCCTCTTAAATCTTTCGGAACAAACACATGGCAGCAAAGAAAAAACGCGGTTTGGGTCGCGGCCTGGATGCCCTACTGGGCGGAGCTGGGGCAGCGATGGCTGAGGCCACAACGGACACGGAGTTGCGTGAGCTGGCGGTCGACCTGTTACAGCCGGGCAAGTATCAGCCACGCACCGACATGCACCCGGAAAGCCTCGAGGATCTGGCCAGTTCCATTCGTGTTCAGGGCGTGGTGCAGCCTATCGTGGTGCGGGAGCTGGCCGAGGGCGGTCGCTATGAGATCATCGCCGGTGAGCGCCGCTGGCGTGCGGCGCAGATCGCCGGCTTGCATGAGATTCCCTCCCTGATTCGTGTGGTGCCCGATGAGGCCGCCATCGCCATGGCACTGATCGAGAACATCCAGCGTGAAAATCTCAACCCGGTGGAGGAAGCCAATGCCCTGGCGCGGCTCATCGAGGAGTTCGAAATGACCCACCAGCAGGCCGCCGAGGCCGTAGGCCGGTCACGCGTTGCAGTGAGCAATCTGTTGCGTCTGCTGAGCCTCAACGACGACGTTCGACTGATGCTGGAACGCGGTGACCTGGAGATGGGCCATGCACGGGCATTGCTGGCGCTGGAAGGCGAGCAGCAAAGCCGGGGCGCACGCGAGGTGTCCGCCAAGGGCTATTCGGTGCGGGAAACGGAGCAGATGGTGCGTCGCTTCAGTGCGAGTGCGGCAGGGAAATCGGCGTCAGACAAGGCGCTGGATCCCGACATCAAGCGTTTGCAGGATGAGCTGGGCGAGAAGCTTGCCGCCAAGGTGATTTTTCAACATGCCGCCAAGGGCAATGGCAAACTGGTGATCCATTACAACAGCCTCGATGAGCT
>JALTPW010000348.1 GCA_026999335.1 Chromatiales bacterium | reverse complement strand
CCGCATCTTTGCAATCACTTCCTTTAACCAATCAAGAGGTTAAAGCGATCTTAATTCGTTTTCACTGGCAAGCTCAGGAGAAATGCCATGGTATAAATGCCTGGGCAAAGGCAATTACGGATTCTATTCAGTTCAAATATGTAGAAAAACACTACAAAGGGAAAAATGTTCTTCAGACAAGATATAATTTGGACATTCTGTGTTGCGACATGTCGCCAAAGCGTTATCAAGCAGAGTGGGAATACTTGGAAATCGACCCTGAAATCAGGGAAAAAGTGGAAAAGATTCCAGAACTTAAGCAGCCTTTTAACCTTTCTGATGCGGCCGACAAGATGGGGCTTTAACTCGCGCCTTGGTGACACCGGCCAAGAGAGGCAACGGCAAAATGCCGAAGACTAAAAGTAGGTAATCATGAAAGAAGATGTGCTTGATGTACTGATGTATCTGTTTGAGAACTACATGGACGATGACGCCGCTCTGGACGAGGATCCGGAAACTTTGCGGGTTCAGCTCCGTGAGGCGGGTTTTCTTCATTCAGAGATCAGTAAGGCATTTACCTGGCTGGAGGATCTGGCCCTGGCCCAACGTGATGCCGCGCCACAGTCGGTTCAGGCCGGACGCTCTATCCGTGTGTTCAATACCAGCGAAGAGAAGAAGCTGGATATCGAAAGCCGTGGATTCCTCATTTTCCTCGAACAGATGGGTGTGCTGGATAACGCCAGCCGCGAACTGGTTATCGACCGCATCATGGCACTGGAATCAGCGGATATCGATCTGGAACAGGTGAAGTGGGTGGTACTGATGGTACTGTTCAATCAGCCGGGCCTGGAAGAGGCCTTTTCCTGGATGGAAAACATGGTGATGGAAGAGTCCCAGCAATCTCTGCACTGATTCCGCACGGTACAAAAAAGGCCTCCTGTCTCACGCGTGTGGCAGGGGGCTTTTTTGTCTCTTGACGTTTTTCCAATACCCATGCCTTGTGTGAGCAGCAAAACCTGGGCTACGTTTCTGAGACCGACCTGACATACACCACCGCCGCGGCACCCCTACCCCAAGCTTGAAATCCTATCTTATTGTTTATCTTGATATTTATTCGGCCGCCTTCAGGTGATCGGGTTTATCCGTGCCGTTTGTTGTATGGGGTGTTGATCGGTCGTCACCGTAGGATGCTGGTGAGCGGTAGCGAACCGCATCGTTTGCGTTATCACGTTCTGCGCGCGGGTGATGACAGGTGTTCAATCGATACGGTTCGTGGAACTCACCGCATCCGGATTGCCGGGAATCATGGCAGGTCTGGGTTTAAAAAACGGGTCTTCCTCTGGGAGCGTAATCAATGACTTGCATGAAGTACGGCTCAAATATGGGCTAGTATTCCGTCAACCCTGTCGGGCTCAATCCACGGCGGGGACAAACGGATCGGCATAAATGTCCTTGAGTGAGGCGCCTGCCAGAAAGGCCTTTTGACGGGCGGCTTTCACCATGTCTTCGCGGCCACACAGATAGATACGCCAGCCGCCCAGTTTGCCAGTCTCTTCCAGCGCCTTTTGGTCTGCGCGCCCAACGGTCATTCCCAGTGGCGCGGCGTCCCGGGAGACACAGGGGTGGTAATGAACATTGGTGTGGACGGTATCCAGTGCCTTCAGCTCATCGATGAGATACAGGCCCTCCGCCGTACTACTGCCATGATAGAGGTGGATCTCGCCCTGGTGACCCTGACGCAGGGCATCACGCAGGATGCCATAGAGCGGGGCCAGCCCGGTGCCGGTGCCGATCAGGAGCAGGTTTTGCCCGGGCTGGCCCGGGGTATAGAAACAGTCGCCGGTTGCCGGACTGATGCTGACCCGGTCACCGACTTGCAGGGCAGTGTGTGCCCAGCCACTGACCTTGCCGGCGGGGATATGGCGAATGTGCAACTCCAGAAAGTCGTCGTCATCCGGGAGACTGGCCAGCGAATAGCTGCGCTCGATGCCGTCGGGGTTTTGCAGATTGAGGAACTGGCCGGGGAAATAGCTGTAGTTCTCCGGCCGCGCCAGCCGTACACGGAGAACATCGGCATTGAGCATGTCCAGCGCCAGTACGTCGGTTTCCACGCTCTGAAAATCCTTGCCCGGCCGGGTGATGGCAATGTCTTTTTCCGCAACATGGGAACACATGAGGAAATAGTTTTGTGCCTTCAGGGCGTCCTTGAGACCTTTCTGCGATGCTTCCGAAGGTGTGCCCTCCTTCATCATCATCATGCAGCTCTGGCAGACGCCTGCGCGACAGGAGTAATTGACGGATACGTCATGCCGGATCAGGCAGTCAAGCACCGATTCGCCCTCTTCAGCCAGATATTTCCGGCCATCAAATGCTATTTCTGGCATAACGTATCCGCTGAGTATGAAGGGTCAGTACCCCGTCAAGGTTATAATTGACGGGTTCAGTGGGTCGGCCAACATTCAGGGCACCAACAGTAGGCGCTTTAGGCGAGAGGCGGAACGCAGCCCTGAATGCTGGCCGACCCACCCTTCGGGCGTTCCTATCATGTCCTGCGACGGCGTTGCCGTGCTTGACAAGGGAGTGACCCTTGCCTGCGCACGGCGCCTTGTCGCAGAACATGACAGGAACGCTGAACCCGACAATATAACCTGGACGGAGCACTAGCGACCTAAAACATCGTTGCGTGTGGTTTCGGCGATGGCAGCGACTTCACCGATCAGCTCATCGGAAACGCCCAGTTCTTTCAGCGTGCTGCCGAGGTTTTCGACCACGGCGTCAAAATGGCTGTCATTCAGGCCACGGGCAACCAGGTGTGCGTGACCCTTACGCATGTCTTCGCCGGTGTAGCTGTTGGGGCCACCAAAGGCCATGGTCAGGAAAGCTTTCTGTTTGGCGGCTTGTTTATCCATGTCGACATCGACAAAAAATTCGCTGATGCGGTCATCGGCCAGCACCTTGCGGTAGAAAATATCGACGGCGGCATCGACGGCGGCATCGCCGCCTAAACGGTTGAAAAGTGAATCGGACATACGGCTAGAACTCCTTACTTTGCTGATATCAGCGATGGTATAGGCGACAGCACGGTGAGTGTCTGGCGCGGTTATGGGTACTCAGGACTATTAAGTTTGTTGACGGCATAAAAACCACGTCTTTGCGCGGAGAGTGAAATATCTAGCTGAAAACAGTCGGTCAAATGATGTATCCTGAATATATATAATATGCTCGAGTTGTCGATGTCAAGATAGCCGAAGGTACAAGGACAACAAATTGGTCAAGATGGGAATGCTCTGATGCAACTGACGCTCCATACGGATTATTCTTTACGGGTATTGATTTACCTTGCCCAGAAAGGTGACACCCTGTCGACCATTAGCGAGGTCGCCAGCTTCTATGCGATTTCGCGCAATCATCTGGTGAAAGTAGTGCATCATCTGGCCGGTGCCAATTTTATCCAAACCCTGCGAGGCAAGAACGGGGGCATGCGCCTGGCTCGGGCGCCGGAAGATATCTCGGTGGGCGACGTGGTACGGCAGATGGAGCCCAACTTCGATATTGTGGAATGCCTGAGTGCCGGTAAGAGTGCCGACAATCACACCTGCGCTATCGCCTCTATCTGCGCACTGAAAAATGTACTGCAAAAGGCCAGCCGTGAGTTTCTTGCCCTGCTGGATCGTTATTCACTGGCCGATGCCGTCGCCAGTGGCAGGCAGGCGGAGATTGTTTTTCAACCGGAACAGTTCAAACGCGATCGGTAGCAACGATTCCCCGCCCTGCCTTTCAGTCACCGGTTAGATGGCCGCTGCGGCGGGCTGTTGCGGGCCATGAGTCGTCGGCAACGGCGTATTGATCGCCTTCAGAATGTCGTTGATGGTGCCCAGCTGCTGCATGAGATCTTCACTCTGGGCCTCCAACAGAGTGATGTTTTCCGCAAGTTTCTCCCGTGAATTCTTTATTTTTTGCAGGTTGGCGAGGCGTTTTTCCAGCTGTTGCTTGCGCTCCTTGATGCGTGCCGCCAGCGGACGCATGACCGAACCCGCCCAGTCCTCGGCGTCCTGGTTGGCGCGGAAGAAAATATTACGCGCATGACTCACCATCGAGACGAAGAATTTCTTCACCACGAAACTCTGCTCGGTCATGGTGGTGACGCTGCTGTTGCGGAATTCCTCGGCCTTTTTATACAGCTGATCCAGCTCGCGGGTGTACGAAGCTGTCGCAAACAGGCTGGGATTAAGGTCGGAAAAGCCGTGTTCGTCGCGGAAACGCTCATAAATGGATTGAACGATGGCATTCGACTTTTCCGTCTGATGGTTGACGTGGGTCATGGTGTCCCGCGCGCCGTCAAAAAAGGTTTTCATGCCGCCTTTCATGCCGGCGGTGGTCCAGCTATCGACCATCCCGGCACGGGTTTTGGCGATCAAGTGATCCAGTGAGTCGAGCCCCAGGGATTCCACCAGGGCGATGAGCTGGCGTTTCAGCACATGGCGGCTGGTCTGGAAGTTTTCTACATCTTTCCGATAGATATTTTGCTCCATGCGCAGTTTTTGCATGGTTTCCATGAGCACGTCCGCGCTTTTTCCGGACAGGGAGCGCAATTCGTCCATCTGTGTCTGGAGGTCAGCCAGACGCTGAG
>JALTPW010000347.1 GCA_026999335.1 Chromatiales bacterium | reverse complement strand
GTTGAAGGCGTGATCCGTGAGCGCCCGCTGGCAGAAACCGTGAATGGTGTAGATGGCCGCTTCGTCCATGCTGCGCACGGCGAGCTTCAGGTCGTTGATCATTTTATGCCGGTGTGCGTCATCGGCCACCTCTTCCAGCAGGCCGTCGAGAAAACGATCATTCGTTGGCCGCGGGTTTTGCAATAATTGCAGGGCCTGGTACAGGCGCGCCCGCAAGCGTCCGCGCAGCTCTTCGGTGGCTGCGTTGGTAAAGGTGACGACGAGAATCTGTGCCACGCCATGTCCCGCCAGCACATGGCGCAGGTAGAGGTTGCCGATGGTGTAGGTCTTGCCGGTGCCGGCGCTGGCCTCGATAAGCTTGATGCCATGCAGCGGTAATGCCAGTGTTCGCTGCGGGGTCAGGGGTATTAATGCGCTACTCACAAGGTTTCCCCCTGCTTTAGCGCCAGGGCATAGAGGGCCTCGCACAGTTCGACAAATTCATCGCCCGCCAGCGGGCTGATATCCTGCCCGGCGAGTACCCGCTGGATATAGGCATCATCCCGGTCACCCGGGATGTCACGGCCGGCGAACCGGCTGCCCGTCCATTTTTTCACGGCGGCTTTGGCAGCCTTTTCCGGCTCGGCGCTGTGCACGGCCCAGGCATAGCTGCCCTCCGGCAACACGGGCAGAGGCCGTTGCAGTCCCTGCCAGTACCACTGCAAATAGCTGTCCAGCTGGGCCTGCGCCCGAGCCGCCGGCAATGGTGCGAAACGCCGCTGCGTATCACCGCAGATCAACAGGCTGTATTCGTTGTCCGGCAATTGTCCGCTGGCGCACAGGGCCAGGTGATCCAGCCACAGGGCCAGCAGCACTTTGCCCTTTAGCTTCGATGGGCTGACATGCAGCAGGCCATGGCCGGGCAGGTAGTGGCCAACCTGTCCGCTGAGACGAAAGCCCTCGGTGCAGCGGAGATCGATCAGTCGTGCTTGTGTCTCGTGACCGACAAAGTCCTCCAGCGATCCTTGCAGGGGGGCTGTTTCCTGTTGCGCCTGTTCCAGCGTCAGGCTGGAAAAGACGCCATGTGGCAGCATACCGCGTGCATTCAGCGCAGACTCCGTGACTTGCCGGCCACGCAGGTATTCATCGAGCAAGCGTGACTTGATGTGCCAGCGCTGTAAACCGTCGAGATGGAAATCCTCCTCATCTTCGCGTTGCTCTTCTGTCGGCAGATAAATCCGCAGGCGGTGATTGAAAAAGAATTTTACCGGGTGACGCAGAAAGTGGTGCAGGCGGTGTAGTTCGATATCGCGCGATTCATCCTCGGGCAGTGGCAGGGGCGTCGTGGGCCACACCGTTGCGGCGGCCTGCGTAGGCGCCTGCATAGCCGTGGCGATCTTGCACCAGTAGCGGTCGAAGCTGGCATCGCCGGTTGCGGTGAAATTGCGTGGGCTGAAGGGTTGCAGGGGGTGCAGATGGGTGATGCGTTCACTGAGCGGTGTTTCGCCATCGTCGTGGTAGCGGTTGTCGATGACGTCGAGCAGTTCACGCACCAGCACCGAGGGCTGGCGTTCGCCATTGTCCTTCATGCTACGGCCGGTATAACTGATATAAAGTTTCTGTCGTGTGCAGAGCAGGGTCTCCAGTAGCAAATAGCGGTCTTCATCGCCCTTGCGCGGATCGCCCGGCCGCCACTGTTCGGCCATGCCGTCAAATTCCAGCGCCTGCTCGCGGCGTGGGAAATCCTGGTCATTCATGCCCAGCAGGCAGATGACACGGAACGGCAGGCTGCGCATGGGGCGCATGCCGCAGAAGGTGACGCCGCCGGAAAAATAGCGGCCATGCAAGGTCTGTTGGCCAAGGGCCTTGTCCAGCCAGTGGCGCAGCAATGGCGGCGAAAGTATCTGTTCACTTGCCTGTTGATGCAGTTCGTCGAGACTATCGCGGATCTGTTGCAGCTTGCCGTCGTCGTCATGCTCGCTGAAAAAATTGTCCAGCAGGCGGTTGAGCAGCTGCTGCCAGTCGCCAGCGCTGCGTTCACGTGACAGCTCGCGGCGGTAGTCGCACAGGCGGTCGAACAGTTGCCAGAAGCGTCCCAGGGCGATGGCCTTGTCACCCTCGGCGGTGGCCAGCGGGGCGATGTCCTGCCAGTCGTCGTCCGTACCCAGGGCGTAACCGGCGAACAGTCGCTGTGCGGCCTGCCGCCAGGTGTTTTGTTCATAGCCCGGCAGGTCCAGTGCGTGTTTGTGTTCGGCGTCCAGGCCCCAGCGTAGATTGGTTTCGTCGAGCAACTCGTGGATGGTCTCGCAGGCGGCGGCATCCAGGCCGAAGCGCGCACTCAGCTCCGCTACGTCCAGGTATGACATTACCTCGGAGTGACTGAAGCGGCTCTCCGGTAGGGCGAGTAACTGAAAAAAGATACGGATCAGGGGATGCTCGTCGGCAATGGTGATGTCCGACAGGTTCCACGGAATGAAGGGCCGCGCCGCCGACTCGTCCTTGCGGAATACGGCCTCGATGAAGGGCGCGTAGCGGCTGATCTCCGGCACCATGACGAGGATGTCTTCGGGTTTTAAGGTGTCGTCGGCATCCAGTGCATGCAGTAGTTGATCGTGCAGCACCTGACACTCACGCAGCGGGCTGTGACAGACGTGCAGTTGCACCGAGCCGTCTGCGTCAGCCCTGGCAGGCGTTTCGTCGAGGCTGAAAATATCCTGCTGGATGCGGTGTAACAGGCTGTCGGCGGTGGGCGGGCGGTAGTCTTCCCACTCGGCGGCCTGCAGGCCGTCGTGGTTCAGCAGCAGATCCTGCAAGGCCTGACCCTGGCGGCCCCACGAGGCCAGCAGTTCGTTGCCGGTGTCGAAATAGATCGCCGTGTCCGGTGATTGCATGCGCAGGCGTGAGAGGGCTTTTTTGCTTTTTAGATCCGCCCAGTACTGATCCGTGGGGCTGTGCAGATAGAGGCTGACTTCGCCCGTCGACGGGTGTGCGGCAAGAGCGTGCAGTACATCCACGAACAGTGGTGGCAGGGTGGAGAGGGCGAACAGGCTGATGCGCTCCGGCACGCTGCTGTCACCTCGTTGCAGGCGTTGCAGCAGGCGATCCAGCACCGCCACCCGGTGGCTGTCGCCGAGATCCGCGACCAGTTCGCGCCACAGCAGTGCCTGCCAGTCGTCGCCCTCGCCACGGCTCCATTGGCGGATCAGCGCCGGGCGGTAGAACTGGTAGCGATCCAGTACGTCAGCGATGCGTGCCGACAGTTGCCAGCGTTTGAGGTCGTCGCTGTCGTCGCGCAGGTAGTGCTGTAGCGGTTGAAAGGCCGGGTGCGCCAGCAGCGTTGGCAGCAGGGCGAAGATCTTCCAGCCCAGGTGCTGGTGTTCCAGCGGATCGGTGTCCGGGGTGTCATCCAGCACCTGACCGGTCAATGTCCAGACCCACGAGGCGGGCAGGGGGTATTCCAGATTGGCGGCGACGCCGTGGGCCTGTGCCAGTTGCAGGTTGACCCAGCGTGCCATGGCTGGGTTGGGCACGACGATGATCTCCGCATCGAAGGGCGAGGCCAGTGGCCGCACGGCCAGCCGTCGAGCCAGCTCGTCCAGCAGGGACTCGATGCGGTTTGAACTGATGAGCTGTAGTGCCACGGAGTGTTGCCTGTTGGTCGCGGGAGTAAGGAAAAAATAAGGAAAAATATCTGAAATTCGGCCACCATGGCCGGATCGCCATCGTCCCTGGGTGTGCGTATTTTAGCAAGAGTCGCTGCGTTGGGTCGCGGCTTGTCGCCTGGACAGCCGCGATGGACACCGTCAATCTGGCGATTGGGCGGGCCGTGGAGCGGATTTTCGGGCCGTGACAATCCGGCCGGGAAAACAGCGCATGGCCCGGGGGATTGCCCTGATGGGGTGTATTACCGGCATATTGGCCGCTGAATCTTGACTCCAAAGCCACATATCTGTTTAATACGCGTTCCCTGATGCCCGGGTAGCTCAGTCGGTAGAGCAGTGGACTGAAAATCCTCGTGTCGGCAGTTCGATTCTGTCCCCGGGCACCATCTTTTTATACTAAACAGCCACTTAGCGCTTTCCAAGTGGCGATTCCGTACCCGGTTGCGCATCACATCCAGCAGGCCACGGCTGCCGCACTTAGCCGCGATGTGGTGCACCAGCGATTTTTCAATATTGCCGCCATAACTGCTGTCCAGCGTCGAGGTTGCATCAAACTGGCTGTTGTCGGCCTTTTCATAACCGGCATGATCCACCAGCCAGACTTCAATGGCGGCCTCAAAGTCCTGTTCGCTAACAGTTTCATTGGTTTGCCCCCAAAACAAAGCGCGCCTGTTCATGGCGCAGCATTTCATAGGGCGACATAAACTTAACATCCGTTTCTATGCAGGCATTGGGTATTTTGATTTTTTTGACTGAATTAGACGGTATTTCATGTGTCACTACGGTAGTGCCATTCGCCAATGCGTGGGCAACCAGATAATAATCGGCGACCTGAAAAAAAGCATCAGTGTCCGGCCCATCTCAGAGGTACTTCTCTAAAAGCGGTCTAAATTGCCTCTCATAGAGCGCTGGCGAACTCTTCTTGGCAAAACAGTTTTTCAAGAAGCGCCATATCTGGCGTGTCACCTTTGATA
>JALTPW010000346.1 GCA_026999335.1 Chromatiales bacterium | reverse complement strand
GCTCGATGGGCACGTCCTGCTCGCGACCCTCACGCACCACCCGCGCGGTCTTCGGCGTCAGGCCGATAAGACGCTTGATGGCCTCGGAGGTCTTGCCGCGCGCGCGCATCTCCAGCGCCCCTCCGAGGTTGATGAGGGCGATGATGATAGCCGCAGCCTCGAAATACAGATGCCGCGCCGACTCGGGCACCAGCGCCGGCCACAGCAACACCAGGGTGGAATAGGCCCAGGCGGTGCCGGTGCCCAGTGCCACCAGGGTATCCATGGTGGCGTTATGATTGACGAAGGACTTCCACGCGCCGCTAAAAAAACGCCCGCCGGCATACCAGAGCACGAACAGCGACAGCCCGGCGACCACCAACCAAAAAAACCTGCCCACCCCTTCCAATGGCGGCATCAAACCCAGCCAACCGACCAGCATCAGCGGAAAACCAATGGCCCCGGCCACCGCCGCCTGTCGCCACAGGGCGCGTAAGTGGGCCTGTTCAGCAACCGCCTTTTCCTCCTCGTCGGCGGCGCCCTTCAGTTCCGTGGCCTCATAGCCGGCGGCGGTGACGGCGGCAATCACCGCCTTGGCCGTCATGTCACCGCTCGCCTCGGCGGTATGTTCGGCGAAGTTGACACTCACCGTCACCACCCCCGGCGCCGATTTCAGGGCATCCTCCACCGCACCCACGCAGCCCGCACAAGCCATGCCGCCGATGGATAACCGAACCCTTGGCATCAGACGCTTTTCACCACCGCCGGATAACCCGCCTCGGTGAGCGCCTGACACACCGCCTGAGGATCCACCTCCCCCACCACCCTGGCGATAGCGGCGTCCAGATCGAACTCGGCGGAGACGAAACCCGGCACACCGACCAGAGCCTTCTCGGCATTGCCGATACAGCCACCGCACTTCATGCCCTGGACGAAGAATTCAGTGATGGTTTCTGACATGACATTGTCACTCCTGCTGGTTGGATTTGAATCGGCCTGCGACACCATCGCCGCAAACTGCATGAAGGATCGCAAACTACCACGCCCGGGGGAAATATACCGAAAGGACAGGAACAGATCTTCCGGCAACACCTGCCACAAAATCCACGCAAACCTGTCGATTTTCTTTACAACGCCACGGCCACACACCCGCAAAAAATCCCACATGCACACCACATGACTGTTCTCAAACGGAAAAATGCAATGCGGCATAAAAATTGCTTATTGGTCACAATTCGACCAAATTGGTTAAAATTTCACCGCTGGTCAACTTGGCGGCACAAAAACATCATTATCAGGAATCGTCGTATGAG
>JALTPW010000345.1 GCA_026999335.1 Chromatiales bacterium | reverse complement strand
GATACTCGCTTGGTATTACCGCCTGCTTTCATTTTGCGCCCTCACGTATCGGTAGAGTTGCCACGGCGTCAGGATGAGTGGGTGCCTGATCCCGAGTAATGCCTTGACCTGCTCGACGCAGGTCCAGGGGGCCAGCACCCACGGCGCGCGCCAGCGCCACGTTTTGCGCGTGGCTACAAATCGTAGTATAGCGCTACATTCCGACGATACAATGGCCAGCATGTCGTTTCTCCCCGCCTCAATGACCCCGACATAGGTAAGCGCCTTGTCTGGCATGTATACCAGCCATCGGTCCCCGTCCCAGCGCAGGGCGTAAACGTGGCGGAAGCCGCGGCGCAGGAATATGTCCCACCAGTTGCCCTGCTTCGGGTCTTCAAACACCAGATACCAGTCGACCTGTGCGTGGTCGACCGCGCTTAACAGGCTAAATCCGCCCGATTGCTCAATCATCGAAGGGGCTCCAGTCCTGTTCGGGGTGGAACGCCTGCGCCGGCTCGTGCGAGTGAAACACGCGGTTCTTCCACACCACGGCCAGATAACGGAAGGCGTCCGCGCCGTGGCTCGTCCAGTCATGCTCAGGCTTGGCGCGCCAGGCTTTGCGGGTGTCGTCCCACTCATAGTGGTACTCGGTCAGGCAGTTTATGCCGCGCTCACAGCTGGCCTCGTCGAACCGGCACAGCGGCAGAATAGCCCGGACCGCCTCGATGCCGTCCTGCAGAGAGACTTTCGGGGCGATCTCGAACTCAATGCCGTGCTCTCGCGCCACGTCCAGGCGCCGCTGTCCGGTGGTGTACTCATGCACGTCAATGTCATGCGGGGCCCAATGCTCGGCAAAAGTGACCCCTTTCTCGGCGCCCCAGTCCTTGACTGCGCGGATCCAGTCAACCATGGACCGTCCGCTGGCCTCCATGTAGCCGACCAGCAGAACATCGCGCCCGGTGCCCTGCACAAACCAGATCGCGTTCGCGTCGCCAAAGCCGAGATCCCAGAATGTGAACACAGGTAGCGTAGTGTCGACAGGAAAGAAACCCACCCGCCCGTCTTTCCAGGCCTGCTGCATCTGGCGGCCATAAATGGCCCCGTCGTTGAAGGCCTCGAACGAACAGAAAAACTCCTGCTCGATCATCTGCTCGGACATGCCGCCTTCGCGCTCCTCCTCGATGGCCTCGGGCGGGATCGCACTAGTGTCGTCAACCGTCTGGAGAGAGACAAACCACGCGCTGTCCTGTTGCTTTGCCAGCTTGAGGGCGCGCTGGTACATGAAATAACCGTGATTGTGGCCACGCGGAGTATACTCGAATATCGCCCAGCCCTCGTTCTCGGCCAGTATCGGCCTGAAATACTCCCAGGCGTTGGGATCCTGAATGCTGTACTCAGACAGCACGATCCCGACCGGATTGGTGCCCATCAGGGCGTTGTAGTTGTCAGACCCACACAGCTGGATGATGGAGCCGTTGATCAGCTCCACGGTCATCTCGGTAGTGTTGGTCTTGGCAATTAGTGCTTCGGGGATGTGGTCAATGAAGCGCTTTCCGTCCTTGCCGATCCCCTTCCAGATAACCTTGCGGGCCTGGGTCTGTGTGGGTAACAGATACAAGTACAGGCCGACCCGCTCGACGGCCTTGGCCAGCACGATATTGAAGCAGGTCTTGTCTTTCCCTGCGCGGCGATGCCAGACCAGAACCACGCGGCGCACGGCCTTGGCGACCGCCGATCGCGGAAACATGGCCTCCCATACCGGCGCCTGATAGTCACGCGGGATATAGTCGTAAGGCAGCACGACCTCGTCGTCGCTGCTTGCCTCGTCCCGGTAGCCAATCAGGGCCGGCGCAGTATCGCCAAGCCAATTCTTTTCCAGCGCGGTCAGACTCGGTTGATCGCGGTAGTGATTGTCTGGCGGATCATCGCCGAGAGTGGCGGGCATTTATACCCTCTCCAGCCGCAGATTAAGCCGCACGCGCGGCGCCTTGTTTTTCTCGTGCTCCTCGAACATATTTTTGATCTTCGCCAGCGCGGTTAACGCTGGAACCTTGGGGTGGAACTTGATCTGCAGAGACACGCCGCCGTCCACGTCGGGGATCTCTTTTATCTCCGCGATGGCCATGCGCGCCCATGGCGGGATCTCGTCCAAGCTCTTGATGCGCACGCCGCCGCCCTGTATCTCCACCACATCGGCCGGATCGAGAAAAGCAATAGCCGCGAAAGCCGCCATGATTTTCTCGTCCGAAACGTCGAGCTTCGCCGCCGCCGCCATACGGTACAGCTCCAGCTTCTCCTGGACGTGCGGCCGCTGCAGGACATTCCAGGCATTCTGCCGGTTGTACTCGCCCTGATCGTTATATCCTGCCGCCACATAGGCCTCATGTAGCGGTTTTGTACTGATGGCGACAATACGGGCCAGTCGGTCCTCTTGCGGTGTGCAGTCAAGGTGTGTCTTCTGCTTAACCGGCTTCTTGCTCGATGGTCTGGCCTTCTTCCGGGCCGCTTTTTTTTTGGCCGCCATTACTGTCTCATCACCTTAATGCTGATGTTTCTATCCCACTTCCCGCCAAGCCGGGCAAGGGTCTTTTTCAAGTCTGCCATGAACTCGTCAAGGTCACAGTTACAGCGCCATTGTGTAATTGTGTGTCCGTTGTCGGCGCGCATGACTGCCTTGAGCCATTTCGCGCCTGGCGCCCCGGTAACGCCTGCCGGCCCTCGTTTCTGGCCGCGCAGCATTATGAGCTCATACACAGGCTTGCTTTCAGTGCGTGCCATGCTCACCCCCCACTCCGGCAGACAGGATAACGCGCCCCTGCTCCTCCCGCGCTCTGTGCATTGCCGCGCGTATCTGCTCGCGCATGAGAGGATCACCGCTCTTATGGGCGGCCTCGTCCTCGATGTACTTGCACAGGTCGGCGAATGATTGCCCATCAAAGCCGGCTGTCTTCCAGTCGCTGGCCATGTCATACAGGCACTCGACGCCGCGGTCATAGTTACCCGCCGCGAAAAGGTCGATGGCCTCTTGCATGGCTGCGTCGAACTTGTTAGCTAGTGGCATAGTTGCCCTTCAAGTAGGTAATGATCGTCCGCCTTGCTTCGCTCCAGCCAAAACACACCACCGCGGCATACCCACGTGCCGCCAGCTTCGCCAAGGTATCGCGCTGCAGCTGCGTGGCCCGGCCGTCCGGCGCCTTGAGCTCAATGTAGAGCCCATGGTACGGCGGGCGCGCAGCCGGAAGGAATAGATCGGGTATCCCCGGCTTAACGCCCATCCGACGGAACCTGGCCGCCTCACGTGGCGAGCGCTTCCCACCGTTGGGGATGTGGTGGAGCAGGTCAAGCTCCGGCCACTCACCCTTCGCGCAGACTGCCCAGCGCATGAGCGCGATCTGGTGATCGTCCTCAAGATGCTTTCGCGGTCTTTTTCTTCGCTGCCTTCTTTCGCGCGGCTGGCTTGGCATTGGCGGGCTCCTCCGTGGTTGTGGTTTCAGCGCGTTTCTCGGCCACATTTAGCAGCGCCTCCAGTTCGACCTCGGCCAGGTGGTCGCGCATGGCGTCGATCTTGGCACGCCGGTGCTCCTGAGGACCAAAGGCGGCGAGGCCCAGGACGTCACCGGCCAGGCTCCCCAGGACGTGCTGAGGCAACCCTAGTGCGTCGGCGGCCTGTTGTGCTTGCTCCTGCAGCTGGGTAATGGCCGCCTGCACCTTGCCCTCGGTGCGTTCGTTAATTGCGTTGATGATGTGCGTATGATCCATGCTGTTCTCTCCGGTGTTTGCGTTTCTCGAAATAATCGGTGACGTAGTGCTTGACCCACTCGCGCAGGTGCTCCGGTACATCGGCGAGCGCTTTGCGGCGGGCCTCGCGCGTCGGTAGCGCGATAATCTCAGCGGCATATTGCCGCGGCCACTTGGGCAGTCCACCAGTCACAGTGCTTGCACGGGCGCCGCGGTTTTGCCCGTCACGCGACACCGACGCGCTTCTGTTTCCCTCGCAGCGCCTACGTCGATCAGCTCCCGTACGCGGCCACAGACCGCGTTTATGTCGATCCCTGTCGCGCGCTGGATCTCCCTGCGCGTCATGTCCTTGCGTTGTAGCAGTGCTCTCAGTATCCGGGCGCGCTGTATACCGCCTTTTCCAGACGCCTGCAGCTCATGCAAGGCTTTTATGCTAGTAGTTCTCGCTGTCATGTTTTCTCCCCAGTTTCTCGCGCATTTTGCGCATTGCTTCATCTTTACCCATCCGCCGAGCGCCAAAGATCGGCAACATCTTCCGGCTCGCCACCTTTTGCGCTTCGGTGGCCTGGCTACCGAGATAGGTGCGCGGTGTACTGGGGTCGCGGCCAAGCGCCAAATCCCTGAACTGTGGCAGCGTCGGCGGCCATTCGCGGTAAGCATTGCCCACCAAGATCCGCTCCAGCGCACAGGCAAACTGCAGCGGCGTACAGCCCTGCAGGCCTCGCCGCCAGGTGCCGTCGTCTGCCTCGCCATAGTTCGACGTCCAGCGGTGGCCGTAGAAGCGCGCCATGCGACGCCATAGGCCGCGGATGTGCTCGTCTGTGATCTGCCCGGCTTGCTTAGATCTGCTGTCGTCCGCCGTTGGCCGCGTCAACGCGGTCGACGGCTGATCGTGGTTTTCCAT
>JALTPW010000344.1 GCA_026999335.1 Chromatiales bacterium | reverse complement strand
AGGCTGTCATCACCGGCGCCGGCGACGATGTCGCCGTTCAAGGTGCCAGTGCGGTTGATCGTGAATTGGTCTTGCCTGTCGCCACCCGTCAGGTCATTGAAGCCGCTGAAGGCGAGTATGGGGCCACCGTCGGCGGTAATGCTACCGGTATTGAGGCCGCTGATCATCCAGATGTTGTTGGTGTCGTCCGTCCCGCGCAGAGTGCTGGCGCTGTTGTTGCCGGTGATTTCTTCGATGTTGTTGACATCCCGGCCGAGACGGATATCGACCATATCCAGGGCGGACAGATCGACATGATCAATACCGCCGCCGCCATTGAGCAGGCCACTCAGGCGGCCGGAGGTCGTGAAGGTGAAGGTGTCATCACCGTCGCTGCCCACCAGCTTGTTGAAGTCTTCAAAAACAAGCGTGCCCACCTGGCCAGCGTTTTCCCCGTCGATGAGCCAGCTTCGGTTATCGGTATTGCCCGTCAGGGTGCTGTCGGTGCCGTTACCTCGGATGCCTTCGATCTCATCGATGATAGATGCACTGCTGGCCAGAGCGTCGCCTACGCTCACATTGACGACGGCCTGATTGCTGTAGTCGATGGTATCGCCATCGACATGGTCGCCGCCATAGATCGCACCGCTGAAGCCGTCCTGGCTAAAACGGTCATCGCCGTTGCCGCCTCGCAGGGTCGTAAATCCGCTAAAAATAACACCGTCGACGTTGCCGCTGTTTTCACCACTGAGGATCCAGGTGTTGGCGTTGTTTTCACCTCGCAGGGTGCTGGTGGTACTGTTGCCGGTGATCTGTTCGATGTTCACCACATCCTGCCCCAGGGCGATGTCGACGATGGCCAGGTCGCTCATGTCGACGTGGTCGTTGCCGGCGCCGCCTTCCAGCAGGCCGCTCAACCGGCCATTGCTTTCGAAGGTGAAGCTGTCATCACCGTCGCCGCCATGGAGCTGGTTGAAGTTGCTGAAGGCGAGCTGGTCGTCGAGGGTGCCGCTGTTTGTGCCGTTGAGGATAAAGGCGTTGGCGGCGGTGGTGCCGATCAGGGTGCCGTTGTTATTGCCAGTGAGGGTTTCGATGTTGTTGATGTCGCTTCCCTGGGTGACGCGGAGGGCACGGGTCACCTGGGATAGGTCGA
Source organism: Chromatiales bacterium (assembly GCA_026999335.1). GTDB lineage: Bacteria > Pseudomonadota > Gammaproteobacteria > SZUA-152 > SZUA-152 > DRQN01. Next base: position 161 of record JALTPW010000344.1, on the reverse strand, counting down.
CATGGTCGTTGCCTGCGCCGCCATCCAGTAAACCCGTCAGGCGGCCATTGGCGCCGAAGATGAAGGTGTCGTTACCGCCACCGCCATCGAGCCGATTGAAATGGGTAAAGGCAAGGCTGCCGTCGAGGCTGCCGCTGTTTTCACCGCTAAGGACAAACGCA
>JALTPW010000343.1 GCA_026999335.1 Chromatiales bacterium | reverse complement strand
TCGTCTCGTCCACTGACGAAAGCAGAAATGCAGGCACTGAAGAGAGACCGCAAGAAAATCCGCCGTCTGGAAAAAGAGTTGAGTCGCAAGGACAAGGCCCTGGCCGAGGCAGCCGCATTGCTGATACTGCAAAAAAAAGCCCAGGCCATCTGGGGGGAGCCCGAGGACGAATGATCGAGCCGGAGACCTGTCAGATGGCCATTGAGCTGGTGCGTGATGCGGTGGATGCCGGCGCACGTCGAGAGAAGGCCTGCGAAGTGCTGGAGATCCCGGTACGTACACTGCGCCGCTGGGAGCAGCGTTTGCAAGGCGATCGACGGGAGGATCAACGCAAGGCTGCGGCGGCGCAGCGCGTACCCACGAACAAGCTAACGGAGGAGGAGCGTGGTCAAATACTGGACATCTGTAACCAGCCGGAAAACAAGAGCTTGCCACCGTCCCAGATCGTTCCAAAGCTGGCCGACGAAGGGCGCTACATCGCCTCGGAGTCGAGCTTCTACCGTGTCCTGCGGGCTGCCGAGCAGTCGAATCGCCGGGGCCGGGTCGAGGCGCCGAGAACCGTCGCGAAACCCAAAGGGTATCAGGCGACAGGGCCAAACCAGGTATGGAGCTGGGACATCACCTATCTCGCTGCCAGTATCCGTGGCAGGTTCTATCGTCTTTACTTGGCAGAAGATATTTTCAGCCGCAAGATCATCGGCTGGGAGGTTCATGAGAGCGAGTCAGCGGAGCATGCCAGCGTATTGATCCGCAAGGCCTGTCTGGCAGAGGGTATCCATGAAGACGGGTTGGTATTGCATTCGGATAACGGAAGTCCCATGAAAGGCGCGACTATGCTGGCGACCCTGCAGAAGCTGGGTATTGTTCCCTCGTTCAGCCGTCCATCGGTGAGCGATGACAATCCGTATTCGGAGAGCCTGTTTCGCACCCTGAAGTACACACCGGCCTACCCGACAAAGCCATTCGAGAGCATTGCAGCGGCACGCCAATGGGTACATCGATTTGTGCAATGGTACAACGGTGAACACCGCCACAGCGCCATCCGATTTGTCACGCCAAAGCAGCGTCATGACGGCCTTGATATCTCGTTGCTGGCCGCACGGAAGGATGTTTACGAAGCAGCGAAAAAACGTAACCCGGCACGTTGGTCCGGCAATACACGAAACTGGGAACCGGTCTCTGAGGTATGGCTGAATCCGCCCAAAGAATTGCACGCTGAACGGTCAGACAGACCAAAGGCTGCTTGAATGAATAATCGGACATCTTTGTTGACAAACACCGCTGCCCACCCTAC
>JALTPW010000342.1 GCA_026999335.1 Chromatiales bacterium | reverse complement strand
TGTTGGATGTCTATGCTGGCGATAAGTTGGTAAAGCGCTTTATCAAGATTGACAAGCTGACCACCGCCGTGAGTGCCACTGGTACTCACGGCGGTGGTCAGCTTGTCAATCTTGATAAAGCGCTTTACCAACTTATCGCCAGCATAGACATCCAACACGCCATCGGTGCCGGTGTAGTTCTGTACCGCGCGGTTGAATTTATTCTGCGTTTCCTGTGTGCACGCACTGGTGAGCAACAACAGCGCGGTTGCACCCACCAGCAAAGCCAATTTTTTCATCTCGTTGTCCTCATTGTGTTAACGGTTTGCGCCTTGAGCCTTTGCCCGCATCCATCGCGCCTCATCTTCCGCCTTTTGACCGGCGACATTCCACGCCGGCTCGACCTCGGGCCAGCCAGCAATATGTTTTTTCACCAGGGCCGCCAGGGCATTGATGTGGTCGTCACGGTCGTTGAGGGCAGCGATGTAGTGGAATTCCTCCCCCCCCGCCGCCTCGAAGGCCTGACGGTTTTCGACACCAATCTCTTCGATGGTTTCCAGACAGTCGGCAGAAAATCCGGGACAGACGACATCGACGGATTTGATCCCGGACTTACCCAACTGACGCAGGGTGTCGATGGTGTAGGGCTTGAGCCATTCCTCACGGCCAAAGATGGACTGAAAGGTCACCTGCCAGCGGTCGTCGGCCAGCCCCAGGCGGTCGGCCACCAGCCGTGCGGTTTTGTGGCAGTGGCAGAAATAGGGATCACCCTGAGTGTGAAAACGCTTGGGCGTGCCATGAAAGGAGAATAGCAGTTTTTGCGGCGCCTCACGACCTGCCCAGTCTTCGCGGATACTGGCGGCCAATGCCTCGATGTAGCCGATTTCGTCATGATACTGATTGACGAAACGCAGCTCTGGTATCCAACGCCACGCTTTCACCGCTGCAGCCACGGCATCGAAGGTGGAGGCGGTGGTGCTAGAGGAATACTGCGGATACAACGGCAGCACCAATACCCGCCGTGCATTGGCGGCGCGCAGCTGCTGCATCGCCGAGGCAATGGACGGATTGCCATAGCGCATGCCCAACACCACCTCCACGGGCCCACGCAGATGTTGCTGCAGAGCACGGCCCAGGCTTTCGGTCTGCTGGCGGGATATCTGCATCAGGGGCGAGCCCTGTGCGGTCCAGATTTTACGGTAGGCAGCGGCGGAACGCTTGGGACGGAAACGCAGGATGAAGCCATGCAGGATCAGCCACCATAGCGGACGCGGCATATCGACGATGCGCGGATCCCAGAGGAATTCACCCAGATAGCGGCGTAGCGCCGCGGGGGTGGGTTCGTCCGGCGTGCCCAGGTTGGCCAGCAGAATGCCGGTCACCATGGGCGCATCGTGGGCAAATCCATCTCCGCGGGTGTGTGGGGGTTCGTTGGCAGACGACATGTAGAAGCACCGTTCTCGAAAAGCACCATAAAATAGATCGCACAGTATAACGGGCAGGGCTGAAGGACACCTCTATTTTTCTTCGGCTCACCATAACCCTGATGTCCCGGGGCATTTTACCGCACCCCCATCGGGAATCTGGTGTGCGATAATACGCCGAAGCCGGAGACTCAACCCGTCAATGAAGAAAATGACCATCGGCCGGCACCGGTATTACCCATGAAACAGCGCAGAAAAATACCCATTACCAGCTCGGCAGCGATGAGGGCTACAGCGTGAATCGCACCAACACAATTCTGTTGATTGACCCGTAGATTCGTTATCATGCGCGCCTCAGGGCAACGCACCATGCGCAGAACATCCGCTGGCAATACCAGATGCCCTCATCAATAACAAACACATCCAAAAAACCGCCCGAATAGAGGAACACCATGAAACCGTTAGTCACCCTCCTCACCCTGCTCTTCCTCGCCAGCAACGCCTGGGCCTCAGCCCAGCACGGTATCGAGATCCACGATCCCTGGGTGCGCGAAGCACCACCCACGGCCCGGGTGCTGGCAGCCTACCTGCAATTGCACAACCATGACGACAAAACGCGCACGCTGGTCTCCGTGGAATCTCCAGCCTTCAAACGCGTCGAGCTGCATCGCTCAGAAGAAAAGGAGGGTATGGCGACGATGACCCGGGTCGCAAAAATCATAATTGCCGCCCACGGCAAGGTCGCCTTCGAACCGGGCAGCCTGCACATTATGCTGATCGACCCGGTCACACCACTGAAGGCCGGCGACAAGGTAAAGCTTACCCTGCGTTTCGATGATGGCTCATCGTTGAACATCAGCGCCGACGTCCGCCGCAGCGGCGCCAGTGACAAGGCCCATCATCACGACCACGATCACTCGATGGACATGCAGAAAGAGTCGCATGGAGATATGAAAAAGCATGAGCATGACCATTAGGGCAACCCCATGAATCAACGCCCCGAGCCGTCGTCCCCGGGCCTGAGTGACTATCTCAAGGCCTGGCCGCAGTACCTGTTGCCCACCCACGCCCTGTCGCGCGTCATGCACGCCCTTACCCGCAGCAGCAACCCCCTCATGCGGCGCTGGTTCATGCGCTGGTTCGTGAAACAGTACGGTGTCGACATGAGTCAGGCGCAAGAACCGAACCTCGACGGCTACACCCATTTCAATGACTTTTTCACCCGCGCCCTGCGCCCGGAAGTACGGCCGGTGGTGAGCGATGAAAGGGCCATCGCCTGCCCGGTGGACGGCGCCGTCAGTCAGGCCGGGCCGATCCACGATGGCCGCATCTTCCAGGCCAAGGGGCAGGATTACTCACTGCTGCAGCTGCTGGGCGGCGACGAACAGCGGGCGAAAAATTTTGTCGATGGCAGCTTCGCGACCCTCTATCTGTCACCCCGTGACTACCATCGCATCCACATGCCACTGGCCGGCAAGCTGACGGCCATGAGCCATGTGCCAGGGCGGCTATTCAGCGTCAACGCCGCCACCGCCCGCGTCATTCCCGGGCTGTTTGCACGCAATGAACGGGTCATCACCTATTTCGACACCGAGGCCGGGCCCATGGCGATGGTGCTGGTCGGCGCCATTTTCGTCGCCAGTATCGAGACCGTGTGGGCCGGTGAAATCACCCCACCGGCAGGCAAACGGGTACGCTACTGGGATTACCAAGGCAACGATGCGCGTGCATTCGCCAGGGGCGAGGAAATGGGACGATTCAATATGGGCTCCACCGTCATCGTGCTGTTTGGCCACGATGCCATGCAGTGGGCGGAGTCCGTCACACCCGGCGCACCGGTGCAGATGGGGCAGTATCTAGGGGGTGTTAACCGTCGATAAGACAACGCGAGTGCCGTGTACCTGTTCCACATCAGCGAGCACCAACGCCGCTGGGTGAAAAATGTGCACCGGCCCTTGATGAAGCACATCCCTGTCCTTCACCCCTTCGGGGTCACTGTACGCTCCCAAAATACGCGCTGCATTCGCGGGATAGGCTCCTGGGCACTTGCCAGCCTTTAGAGCTATGCTTAACGTCAGGTAGGCAACAGAAAGGGGAAGAACAATGACCGAAAAAATCACACCGACGAAGACCGAGCATATCGCCTGCGCAGTATGTCTGGAGGAAATCCCTGCAACCGTGGCCACAAGCCAGGAGGGTGACGAGTACGCACAACACTTCTGCGGCCTCGAATGCTACGACCAATGGAAGCAGCAACAGGCGAAAGACCCCGCAGGGAATGATAAGGATCAATGACTTAACGTGGCACGCCGCAGGGTTATCTACATGACGCGTGATATCCCGAACCGTTGTGCTTTTGGTAGGCCATGATCTCCTGCAGCGAGCGAAACACGCCCGTATCGAAATCGCAGAATTTGAATCCCACCCCCTGATCGGCAATCCGCACCACGCGGGCATGAACCGTGTGGCGAACACTCTCTTCTCCGGCTTCATCGGATAACAGACGAAAAACCAGCTCGACATTGGCGTCCTGGTTCATGCCTGCCACGGAATCAATACCCAGAAAGGTACCCCCGAGGCCGATATCCGAGGAATGTCCCGAATTCAGCAAATCCCCGTTCAGATAGACATCCACACCGACGCAAAGCTGCTTTCTTTCACTCCAGCGTTTTTCCATCGTTTTTCTCCTGACAATTCCAAGCGTCCCTGATACTCATTGTTTTGTGACTTGTTGTTTCAATATTGCAAACGACGATATCGACTTTCCCATACCGACATCAGATTGATATAGGAAGGCAGCAAGATGCGGGCCAAGTTTTCGCCACAAATAATATCCGTTGATAAAACAATCCGCTGCAGCGTCCTGAGGAAAAAGCCATTGCATCCCGCACGATTCCCCATGTAGAAATGTAAAGTAAATCGACGCCTGACAACAGTCCTGTTTTTTACTGACTTAGGCGCGGACAAAGGGAAAGGCAATGACGTCTGACAACCGCGTAAGACCATTGACTACCAGCAATAACCTGTCCAACCCCAAGGCCACACCCGCACAGGGAGGGATTTCATCCAAGGCCGTGAGCAGGCGTTCATCGATGGGGGTCGGTGGCAAATTCTGCGCTCGGCGCTGCAGCAGATCCTGCTCAAAACGTGCCCGCTGCTCGCCGGCATCAGTCAACTCGTGAAAACCGTTGGCCAACTCCACGCCCTGGTAAAAAAGCTCAAAACG
>JALTPW010000341.1 GCA_026999335.1 Chromatiales bacterium | reverse complement strand
GGTGCGGATTCTGTCTATGGCATCGATGTCTTGACTGGTGTGACGGCGGCTGCCAAACGCTTTAATAGTGAAGGTGGGATCGGTGGCAGAGATATCGAAGTCATAAATATTGACAATAAGGGCGAACCCAGCCTGACGAACCGGGGTGTGGCATACCTTATCAATCAGGGCGTGATTGCGATACTCTCAGCGCCAACCGGATGGTCGACCTTTGCGCCCATCCATCAAGTCAATGGCTCCAAAACAATATTCCTGTCGGTGGGTTCGAGGAGGCGCATTGAGAGGAGTGGCCCGTACATTTTTCGTGCCGCTCTGTCGGATGAACTAGCCACTGATGGGTTGATACGCTACGCCACCCGGGAACTCGGGTATGCAAACTTTGCCCTGGTCGGATCTTCTGACTATAGCTATTCGCTGGATATCAGTTCTCTATTCAAGAAGGCAGTTTTAAAATATGGCGGGGCAATAAGCGTTGAAGCCGATACCTATGACTCCTATTTGGCCAAGAGAAATTTAAACAAAGTGATCGATAAAATAAAGCAGGGCTCCCATGCATTACAGGCGGTGATTTTTACCGGAGGAGCGGATGAAGGCACACTGCTTGCGAAAGGGCTCAAGAATGTGGGATTACACCTGCCGATCATTGGAGGTGAAGATCTTCTTGTCGATGACTACCTTAAAGAATGTAGTGATATAAAAGGCTCTCTGATCTATGCCTCTTATTCGCCACTGAGGCGTTCTTCCATGATGGATGAATTTATTACAGATATACATGAAAGAAATCCTGATCGATTTGTTGCCCTGGCCTACGATGCATTTATGTTGCTGGCTGAGGCTATCAAGGAGGCAGGGTCGACAGATAGCGCCAAGGTCAGAGATGCCCTGATCGGGTCAGAGGGATATGACGGTGTAACGGGAAAGATAAGATTTACAGCGGAAGGTATGCCGGTAAAGCAACCTTTCATCTATGGCACAAAGGTTGGCGGAGGTGAAGAGGGCTTCGTATTGTTGGAGCACTGACAAAAAAGGTAAGCGAAGATATTTTCATGTATTTCTTAGTGCCGTGTTCGCATAGCATGCTCGAAAAATAGTTACCGATATGTTTTTTTACAGCTCAGAGGAAGTGACGGCATACTTGCTTGGCTTGTGATTGAATGCGGTGAGTTTCCTGACAACTGGACGGATCGGTGGCGAGGAGAATTATAAGTATGAAACGTTATAACTGGCGCCATTTTTTTGGAGGAGTCGCTCTTCTTCTTATTCTTGTCCAATTATTGTCAGGACTGGTTTTGACCA
>JALTPW010000340.1 GCA_026999335.1 Chromatiales bacterium | reverse complement strand
GGCCACCTGAATAGCCACTGACATCCAGACCGGGAAAGGTAAAGGTGGGGGCATTGAGATTCATCACTGTCGCGCCAAGACGGTAATTCTCACTCACCCACAAGACGCCCAGATCGAATCCAACATTGCTGTCGTAATTGAAGGAGGCATCGCGGGTATCCTGAAACAACTGCTCAGCATCCGTCAGATCGCCGAGCCGGGTCGCCACCTGTGTCATGCCCACACGGTAGTACTTGGCACGCAGTCCACCGAACAGACCACCGGCTTCATGCCTGAACAGCTGCCGGCTATAGCCAAGGGCAAATTCACCCACACCCGCGGCGCGAGTCAGCAATGTGGTGTCATTGTTCACCTTCATGATTGGCGCACTGGGATTGCTAAGATCGAGATCCACTTCGCCCAGATCCAGCACCGTGTTTCCATTCAGCAACTGGGTCTGCACATCGGCAAAGTCGATATCGATACTGTCATATAATCCAACGGCCTTTGTGGCGACCGAAACGCTGGCATCAAACACCAGCACGCCAGCGAGAAAGTCATTGCCCACCACGACCGGCATCAGGGGCAGGTTCATGGAACCGAATATCTTGCCGTAGCCGTCAGCGGCCACTGTGGCAAGCACGCTATTGATATCGGCCACCGGTACATCAATGGCCTGTTGAATGGCGGCGATATACTGACTCACATCGGTAGGGTTCGTCGGATTCCCGGTAAACGCCGGCATGGACACCGCCAGACCATCAGAGTAAGCCTTGGCCTTCTCATCGATGACGTCGAAGACATTGTCCACCTGGCCGTATTCGATGCCGATCCCGATGTTGCTGATAAGCCCGAACTGCACATGCGTGCCATCACTCTTCAACTGTACGGCGCTGGCAGCGGGATTTGTGATATCCGACATGATGGACTGGCCGTTACTGACATCACCGGAGGTCAGGTTGGAACCCGGCGGATGATAGACCGGTGCGGCGTCGGCAACCGACACCGCAACAGCCAGCCCCAGGAAACAAAATAAGCGTTTCATGCAAATCTCCATTTACGTCAACTTCCATTTATAAACACAGCCCAGGACACATCCTGTGGTCACGGATGCCCATCGACTTGTGTAACGCCCAACTTTAGCCTTTGTATCCATCGATATGTCCGTCTACCGATCACTTTATGGCAACATTCACACAAATGCCGAGGGATAACAACAACCACTATGGCCCGCCTCTGCCTACCGCGCCAAACAAGAGTTGCAGCAGGCGGCAAGGATTTGCGGTAGAATGCCGGCGTTTTTTAACCTGGGATACCATCCTTGCAGCCGACCCTTAAACGCCTCATCGCGGCCATTGAGTTCATCAGCGAGTGGAGTGGCCGCGCCGTGGCCTGGCTGGTGTTGGCGATGGTGTTGGTCATCGCCTACGACGTGGCCATGCGCTACCTGTTGCAAAGCGGTTCGGTAGCCCTGCAGGAACTGGAATGGCACCTGTTCGCGCTGCTGTTCCTGCTCGGCGCCGCCTACACCCTCCGGCATAACGGCCATGTACGGGTGGATATCTTCTACAACAGCCACTGGATGACCGATCGCCGCCGCGCCATGATCGACCTGTTCGGTGGCCTGTTTCTGCTATTGCCGTTCTGCCTGATGGTCATCATTAGCTCGTTGCCCTTCGTCGCCAATAGCTATGGTATGGGCGAGGGCTCCCCCGACCCCGGTGGCCTGCCATACCGCTTTCTGCTCAAGGCGGCAATCCCGCTGGGCTTCAGCCTGCTGTTGCTACAAGGCGTGGCCAACATGCTGCGCAGCCTGTGTGTATTGCTGGAAAAACGTCACTAATGGAAATCTGGGCACTGATCATGCTGGCCGTCACCGTCGCCCTGCTTTTGCTGGGTTACCCGGTGGCCTTTACCCTGGGCGCGGTGGCGCTGCTGTTCGGCGGCGTGCTCCTGGGCCTCGACTTCTTCGCCCTGCTGCCCTTGCGCATCTGGGGCATCATGACCAACTTCACCCTGCTGGCGGTGCCGTTGTTCGTCTTCATGGGGGTGATACTGGAAAAATCCGGTCTGGCGGAAGAGCTGCTGGAGACCATGAGCCGCCTGTTCGGACAGCTGCGTGGCGGCATGGGCGTGTCCATCGTTCTGGTCGGCGCTCTGCTGGCCGCCACCACCGGTGTGGTCGGGGCGACAGTGGTGACCATGGCGGTGATCGCCCTGCCGGTGATGCTGCGTCACGGCTACAAGCCTGAGCTGGCCACCGGTACCATCGCCGCCTCCGGCACCCTGGGGCAAATCGTGCCACCCAGCATCGTGTTGATCCTTCTCGGTGATATCGTCGGTGTGCCGGTAGGACAGCTGTTCGCGGCCGCCGTCATCCCGGGAGGGCTGCTGATCGTGCTGTTCATTATCTATGTCCTGCTGGTGGCACGCTGGCGCCCGGACTCGGCCCCGGCAATCACACCCAAGCCCGGCGATGGCGCTCTGCTGCCCCGGGTCATCAAGAGCCTGATCCCACCCTTGCTGCTCATATTCGCCGTACTCGGTTCCATCTTCTTCGGCGTTGCCTCACCCACCGAGTCCGCCGCCGTGGGCGCACTGGGCGCCCTGCTGCTGGCCGCTACACACCGCCGCCTGAACCTGAACAATCTGCGCGAGGCCATGCGCAGCACCACGCGCATGACCAGCATGGTGTTTCTCATTCTCGTCGGCGCCACGGCCTTCGGCCTGGTTTTTCGTGGCCTGGGCGGAGACGATCTGGTACTGGAGTTAATGACCTCTTTGCCCGGTGGCCAGTGGGGTTTTCTGCTCGCCAGCATGCTGATCATCTTCGTGCTCGGCTTCTTTCTCGACTTCATCGAGATCAGCTTCATCGTGGTACCCATCCTCGCGCCCATCGCCATGTATCTGGGAGTGGATCCGCTGTGGTTTGCGATACTCATCGCACTGAACCTGCAAACCTCCTTCCTCACCCCGCCCTTCGGCTTTTCACTGTTCTACCTCAAGGCTGCCGCCCCTCCCGAGATACGCATGCAGCAGATTTACCGTGGCGTCCTGCCCTTTGTCGCCATTCAGCTGACGGCACTGACCCTGGTGGTACTGTTCCCGCAGATCGCCTTATGGTTGCCGGAATTGATGGATCAGTTCTCCCGCTGATCAGCACGGCCGCAACGTCAGGCTAAAGAGCCTCCATCGCCCGCCGATAGTCTGCGCATTCCCCGCGCGCCAGGAGGGCGCCATGTCACAGTGTTTCATCGCCCGGCAACCCATTTATAACCACAAACTGGATGTCCACGGCTATGAGCTTCTGTTCCGGGCCAGTGACAGCGATCACGCCGAATTCACCGACGGAGAACGAGCCACCTCACAACTGTTGATCAATGCCCTGATGGAAATCGGCTTGCCACGGCTGGTCGGCAATCACCCGGCCTTCATCAATCTCACCGAACGCTTCATTATCGAGGGCCTGCCCAGCGCCATGGCTCCCGAGCAGGTAGTACTGGAGGTACTGGAAGACGTCCTGCCCGGATCCGAACTGCTGGCCGCCCTGCAAGAACTCAAGCAGGCTGGCTATACCATCGCCCTGGACGACTTTGAATACGATGACAGCAAGCGCCCGTTGGTTGCGCTGGCAGACCTGATCAAGCTGGATGTCCTCAGTCTGGGGCCACACAAACTCAAACGCCATGTCGCCACCCTGAAGGCATTCAACATCCCCCTGCTGGCGGAAAAGGTCGAGACACAGGAAGACTTTTACGCCTGCAAGGCACTGGGCTTCGACTATTTCCAGGGCTATTTTTTCTGTAAGCCAGACCTGATCAAGGGTGAACACACCCCCTCCTGTCACATACTTATCCTGCGCCTGTTGGCCCGTATTCAAGATCCTGAGATCGAATTCAGGGAACTCGCCGACCTCATCGCCCAGGACGTGAGCTTCTCCTATCGCATCCTGCGCTATATCAATTCGGCCCAGTTCAGCTACTCACGTAAAGTCGAGTCCATCCAAAGCGCCGCCACCATGATCGGCCTGCAGCGTATCAAAATCTGGCTCACCATCCTCATCATGGCGCAGATCGACGACAAACCCTATGAACTACTGCTCACCTCCCTGATCCGCGCACGCATGTGCGAAACCCTGGGGAAAAATGCCGGCCATCCCAGCAGTAGCGCCTTTACCACCGGCCTGTTCTCGGCCCTCGATGCACTCACTGATCAACCCCTGGAAAACGTGCTGTCCAACCTGCCACTGTCCGATGAGATCAATCAGGCATTGCTGCTACGCAAAGGCGCGCTAGGCCAGTTGCTCGCCCTGGTTCTCGCCTATGAATCGGGCGACTGGAAGACCGTGGAAACACTATCTGTTGACGTTGCCACACCCCGCAAGGCCTACCTGGAAGCCGTCGAGTGGGCCGACCAGTTGAGCAAACTGTTGCTGGGCGGATAAACACACGCAAGTGTGACATTTGTCAGAATGGGCAGGTATACTCAGCGGCCGGCAAACAACCGGGCTTGTCGGCGGGGCTGCGAACAATGTTTCGCCACGACAGACGCTGTCTGCCGGAAGCTCGCCAGATCTGGAGCCAAGCCATTTCGGCGCCAGGCTCAGGCAGTTCCACGATCATACTAAAACAATCAATAACAAGGAGTAGCAAAATGGCGCAAGGTACCGTCAAGTGGTTTAATGACGCTAAGGGTTTTGGATTCATCGAACCGCAAGAAGGCGGTGAGGATGTGTTCGTACATCATTCCAGCATTGTAGGCACCGGCTTCAAGAGCCTTGCTGAAGGTCAAACCGTTTCATTTGAAGTTGAAAATGGTCAAAAGGGACTCTCGGCGACCAACGTTCAGCCTTGCTGAAAACGCACCCGGGGTCTGTCGGGTTTGGAAACAACCGGTGGCACTGTTGGGGCCTGACCCATGGAAGAGCGGCCAACATTCCGCCTTCCCACGACGATAACCCAAGCCCGACAGCTCCCCAAGCCCGCATCTGCGGGCTTTTTTTGTTTTTTCGCACCGCGAGCCCACCGTCAACGCTGGCATTGCGGGCAGTAAAAAGTATTCCTCTGCCCCAGTTGCAGACTGCGAATACGACTGCTGCAACTCAGGCAGGCCTCACCGGCACGACCATACACCTGTAACTGCTGCTGGAAATAACCCGGTTTGCCCTCGCTATTGGTAAAATCACGCAGGGTCGTACCGCCCTGTTCGATGGCCTTATCCAGCACCTGTTTTATCGCCCTCACCAGCCGTTCGTAGCGTACCCGCCCAATACGGCCGGCGGCAGTCTTCGGGTGAATACCGGCCGTGAACAGTGATTCGCTGGCGTAGATATTGCCCACCCCCACCACCACTTTACTGTCCATGATGAAGGCCTTGATGCTGACGCGGCGACCCCGCGAGGTGGTGAACAAATGATCCGTATCGAAGGCATCGGACAGAGGTTCCGGCCCCAAGCCCCGCAGCAGCTTGTGGGTTTCTGCCGCACCTGTGGTCCAGAGTACGGCGCCGAATCGCCGTGGGTCACACAGGCGCAGGCAGCGACCATTGGTGAAGACGATATCGACGTGGTCGTGCTTACCTGCGGGTGTACCAGCCGCCACCACGTGCAGACTGCCGGACATGCCGAGGTGCAGGATCACCGTGCCGGCGCTGGATCTCAACAGTAAATACTTAGCCCGGCGGCACACCGTGTCGATGGTCTGTCCGCACAGTGCCGTCTTCAGCCGCCCCGGTACCGGCCAGCGCAGACGCAGCTGCCGTACCACCACTTCACGCACCTGTTCACCTTCGATATACGGCGCGATGCCGCGACGAGTGGTCTCAACCTCCGGCAGTTCAGGCATCGCTGTCTCCACCGGTCACAGCCTCGACGGGAGGCAAGACCAACAGACGTTCAGCAACGGCGGGCAGAAAATGATAAGTCAGGCCCAGATCTGCACGGATCAACAGAACCTCCCCGTCGCCGCGCTGGAGAATGAAACGAACCGGCGCTGCATCGGTGGCCAACCGCAGGGTGATGGGCTCACCGTCCTCGTCGCCATCACGGCGACTGACACGCAGCGCGCGGGCATGCCGCCATTCGTCCACCAGTACCTGTAGGACATCGGCAGAGGCGGTCTCGCCATCGGCCAATTGCCAATGGCCATCACGCTGCAACAGGTGCAGCCCCGGCAGCACGATCTCCTGTAGACGCGCACCCGCCGGCAACAGTTGAGGACTGACCAGCGAGGCCAGTCCACCTTGCAGCAGATAACTGTAACGATCGACGATCAGGTGCACTCGCTCGCCCTGGCGCACAAAACGCCGCCCGTGCAGGGGCTCGGTACCACCCAGCGCCAGGGTGGTATCGTTGACACGCAACAGCAGATCCGGCGATACCAGTCCGGCCTGTTGCGCATCCACCGCACTGGCGGCATAGCGGGCCAGACTGCGCGCGCGGGCAAGGCCGATGGCGGCATCGACCCTGGCCATATCGGCACGAGCCATGAAGGGTTCGACCAGCCACCATTCGCCGTCACGCCGTTCGAGCAGCGCATCGGCATGGCGTGACGGGCGAATCTCGATACGCATGATGTCGGCCCCGGTGAGGGAGGTCAGGCGCTCCGGCTCCGTCGCTGGCGGTTCTTGCAGGCTGAACCCGACAAATCCGCCGAGCACCAGTAGCAACACGGCCAATCCCAGATTGAGGCGGTGACGGGCGTTCAACGTTTGCGTCGCCACCAAATAACGGCACCGGTCGCCGCCAGCCCCAGCGGCAACAGTATCAACCAGCCGAAGCCAATCACGCCCTGCGCCAGCGGAGAAAAGCTCAGGGTGCGATCCGGTGTGATCTTTACCGGGATATCGATGAAGCGGTCGTCGTGGGCCAGCCAGTTGATGAGATTCATGCCCAGCGTGAGATTGCCACCGTTGCCCAGGTAAGCATTGGAAAGGAAGTCACCGTCGCCGATAATCACGATTCGTTGTTCGCCGGCGTCGCCGCGCGCGCGACTCATCAGCACACCGAGGCTCAGCGGCCCCGGGCTGTCCCGTCCTTCGTCGAAGGCGATCTGTCCGTTCAACTCCGCCGTCTCCGACCAGCTACGCTCGGCCGAGACAAGAATAGCCTGCCCCTGCCAACCAGCGGGCAGCTCGTGTTTGATGCCAACGGCCTGCGGAAACAGGGTGATGACATCGAAATTGCGTGTCATCGGGTGCGGCGGATAAGTGCTGACGATAGCGAGGCGCGGGTCGGAAATACCCAGCACCTGAGTCGTCGGGTCGACGATGACGCCCGGCACAAAATGTACACCCAGGGTATCCGCCAGCGGCTGCAGGCCGTGCGGATCGCCGGGGTCAGCGAGCCACAGCAGGTTACCACCACCCTCGATGAACTGCTGGATCAGCGCCACCTCGCCCGGCATCAGGTTTGCCTGTGGACCGGCCAACACCAGCACTGCGGTGTTGTCGGGAATGGCCGGAATGGCGACCAGGTTCTGCGACTGGATCTTAAAACCCTTCTCCTCCAGGCGCTGCCCCCAGGCACCGAGGTCGTGATTGGCCTCGCCCAGTGGCCTGCGCTCGCCGTGGCCCTCAAGGAATACCAGCCAGCGTTCGCCGCTGCGCGCCAGCCGCTGCAAGGCGTTGGTGATGCTCTGTTCGGACACGCTGGTGAGTTTTTCCTGCCGGCCCTGATACTCGATCAGCAGCTCACCGTTGACACGGATACCCAGTTCGCGCACCCGTGCCGGTTGCAGATCCGGGTTGACGAACGTCAGGGTGATGTCACGCTTGTGACGCTGATAGCGCGCCAACAGGTCGCGGGTGGCGTGCCGTACCGACTCGTCCTCGGTGGCGAAGGCAGTGATGTTGACCGGGTCGTCGAGCTGTTCGAGCAGCTCGCTGCTAGCGGTGGAGAGGGTGTTGCGGCCAGTGGCGGTCCAGTCCGCAGTAAAGGTGTAGCGCGTACTAAGCCACGCCAGCACCCCCACCAGGGCGAGGAACAGGATCAGGAACAGGGTGTTCTGAATGCGCGTAGCGCGCCGGGTTTTAGCGCTGACCAACATAGTGCTCGTTCAATCGTCTTTCATTTAAGGATATTGTGCACGGCAGACGTACCTTTTTTTACCACCCCGCCAGTCTGAATCCACAATTCTATGATGACGCACAAAAACTATAAAAAAAACAATGAATTAATAGATCGCCAGGAGAAACGGCATGGGGAGTCTCTCATGACTGCCCGCAGAATAGAATATATTTCCACAGACAGCCACAAGCGGTATTGCTTGACCCCCCTGAATGGGGTTCCCCGCCACTCACCTACCAAAAGTAGGCCTTTACAGAATAGCGCTTCCTTGAAATAGGGTGCAGCATTGTTGCCGGGTTAATAAATCATGGAAGAAATCGAGAGATGCCGGTGTGTACTGATTTACGCCCCATGACCGGAACTTGCTTATGCGCTATATCTGGCTTAATCTTTGAATAAGATGATCGGTTTGTAAAAGAGCGTCAACTCCGAAAAGAGCCAACAAGTTCCCTACATCATCATTCTTTGATGCACATCTCTGATGTTTTCATGAAATCTTAACGAAAGTGTCGCTGCTCGGGTAGTAGATGGATAAGGGGCTGTTTTGCTTACACTTGCCAATACCACAAAGAAACACTTTTAAAAACAATGACCTAGACTCCCAAGCAGTTACAAGAAAGTAAAGTGAAGGGATTTTCTATTTTCGTTAAACAGGATGCACTCAATGACTCTTGTCCTGTACGTTACAAGCTATCAAAACCGAACGCATGAAGAACTTACCATTACCATAGGCCATGAGGACTGCAGCATTGGCCGCGCCCCTGATAACGACTTCGTTCTTCCAGACGCAGACAGAATAGTTTCCCACCGACACGCCACTGTCTTTTATAAAGATGGCAATTATTATCTCAGCGACAACAGCACCAATGGCACCTTCATCAACCACGCGCCTGAGCCTGTTGGTCGGGGACACAGCGCTCAACTCTATGACGGCGACACCATTACGATCGGTGAATACGAATGTCGCATCTCTTTGCAGCAAGAAGCCAGCATCCCCCGGCCTGAGGCCGGCCTTGCCGCAGAGCCCCCGGGAAAACTTTGGGGGGCCGCAGAAAATCAGCAGGAGATCTCTCCCCCCTACGTAGTACCAGAACCTTTAGCCCATGGGGAGAAGCCAGACCCGGAAAACCTTTTTGACGATTTCGATTTTAGTAGCCTGGCTTCATCGGCCACAGAAAAACCCGCCGCCGAACACGACGTGGCGGAGCAACAGTTTTTCCAACCGCCGCAGGCAATTCCTGAAGACTGGGATATCCCAGCCGGGGAAAAAAACGATGTAAAAGAATCCGTCCCGTTTCTCCGCGACCCCATAGCGGTCAAACAGCCACCAGATCCGCCCGCGCAGGCGGAAAAAACACCTGCCGCAAAACCTGAAATGTCCGTCAACTCCAGCGCCGGCAATCAGGCTGTAGATGCCTTTTTACAGGGCGCCGGGCTTGAGCCAAGTACGCTCTCGCCTGATGAAATCAATGAATTTATGGCCTCTGCGGGAAGGCTGTTACGTGTTATGAGTGAAGGATACAAACAAATCCTTGAAACACGCACCAGCCTGAAGAGTGAGTTCCGTCTCGGTGTCACGACCATTCGCCCGGCACAAAACAACCCCTTCAAATTTTCGATCGATGCAAATGGCGCCTTGGCCAAGCTTTTGTTCCCAACGGAAAAAGGCTATCTTCCACCCATCGAATCGGTACAGGAAGCCATTGACGACATCCAGGCTCACCAGATGGCCACACTCTCCGGCTTACGGGTCGCACTGAGCACCCTGGTACAACGCTTTGACCCGGAGAGTGTGGAAAAAGAATTTCAGAGCGTATCCACCCTCGACGGCCTGCTTCCGTTTGTCAGAAAGGCCAAATATTGGGATTTATTCAAGAACCGTTATCAGATAGCCGAGGCCGATGCGGAAAACGACTTTTTGCACCTCCTCGGCGACGAATTTGCCAATGCCTATGAGCAACAGATAGCAGAGCTTAAAAACGCCAGAGAATATAATAAGTAGTATTTTCCAGATCCATATCCGCAGATTAACGAAATAGCTCCGTGGACAAGTAGGCATTTTTGCGTCGCTGTGAAACCGAGGACATGCATTATACAATGTCATGAAATCGCGGATTCAGCTGCTCAAAAAGATTCAGACACTCGACAAAGAACTGGTGACGGTTATCAATATGGCAATAACACGACCAAAGAGAAAGGAACTATGATTATGGGCAAAACCGCTCACCGCATGATACGCCTTCTAGGCTGCATCTTCGTATTGCTCGCATTGACCGCCTGCTCTTCCAAGTTGCCGACCATTTTTCCCACTAAAATCAAGGCACAGATCCTAGCCTCACATGAGATCAACCCGGACATCAATAATCGCCCCTCACCGCTGGTGGTTCGCATCTACGAATTGACCTCGGCGGATACCTTTAATAATGCGGAGTTCTTCCAACTTTACGACGAAGAAGCGGCAACTCTGGGAGGGGAACTGGTCGCCCGCCAGGAATTTGAAGTTTTGCCCGGTGCAGGGCGTGAACTGGTATTCAAGCCTCAGGACAATGCCCGCGTCTTTGCCGTTTTGGCGGCATTCCGTGATATCGATCAAGCCGTATGGCGCGCAACAACAGAGCTGAGACTGAATAAGACCAACACATTTATCGTAAAGATTGGCAAGCAGTCTGTCACGATAGACCATAAATAATACAATGGGGCCGTCAATCGATCACTAGACCAAGTGATCGATTGACGGCCCCTAATTTGGAAAAGCCCCATGTCATGGCGTAACAAGGTTATCTGGTCGGAAGGCACCTTCCTTCATCCTCATCATTTCCAACAACACGATCGCTATCTTGAAAGCCTGATTGATGCGCGCAGCGGCAACCTGCAAGCCTGGAGCTGGGGTATCATCTCTCTGGCTATAGATACGGAATTACTGGCACTGGGAAAATTTGCCATTCGCGCGTGCCGGGGCATCATGCCTGATGGCACAGCCTTCGATATTCCGGCTGACGCCCCACCACCACCACCGTTAACCATCCCGGAAGAGCTGCATCAACAAACGGTCTTTCTGTCATTACCCCTGAGCCGTCAGGGTATGGCCGAAACCGACATCAGTGGCAATAGCGCATTGCTGGCGCGCTATCGCCCGTTTGAACTGGACGTGAGCGATAATGTGACCGGCCATAATAAAACGGTTCCACTTCAGGTTGGCCAGTTGCAAATGCGCTTGATGCTGGACAATGAAGAGCGTGATCACTTTTCCTGCCTTGGCCTGGCGCGCATTTTGGAAATCCGCCCGGACAAAGGCGTCATCCTGGACGACGCCTTTATTACACCCTGCCTCGACTGTTCCGCCAGCCCGAAACTCAAGGGTTTTATCACTGAGCTGCTCGGTTTGTTGAAACACCGCAGCGAAGCCTTGGTAGGTCGGGTATCCGGCGTCGGTGCCGGGGTGGCAGAAATCTCGGATTTCATGATGCTGCAACTGGTCAATCGCGCCGTGCCGCTCATCGAACATCTGGACAAGCTACCCAGGTTGCACCCGGAAAGCTTTTATCGCACCGCCGTACAACTCGCGGGAGAACTGGCGACATTCACCGCGGACGGGAGGCGTCCGCCCGCCTTTCCTGCCTATCAACAAGATGATCATGAAAACAGTTTTGCCGCCGTGATGGATGAATTGCGGCGTTCACTCACCCTGGTACTGGAACAAAACGCCATTGCCATCACGCTGGAAAAACGTAATTATGGCATCCATCTGGCAACGGTTTCCGACACCGATCTATTCAAGCAGGCACAGTTTGTCCTGGCGGTTAAAGCCAATCTGCGCCAAGAGGCCTTGCAGGCCCAGTTTCCGGCCCAGGTAAAAATTGGCCCCTCTGACTACATTCGTCA
>JALTPW010000339.1 GCA_026999335.1 Chromatiales bacterium | reverse complement strand
CGGAGTTAGGCCACAATCTGTTTGATGGCCACCTCTATGCCTTCACCAATCGCCAGCAAAACATCAAGGCAGCCGCACTGCAGCAACACCCGATTGCTAAATCCATGGCCAGCATCGGCCTATTTAGCCTGAATCATTGTCACCAAATACATGGACGGCCTGCCTCTGAATCGCCTGGAAAGCATTCTGAAACGTTATGGAAGCGAAGTGACCCGCACCAGTCAGATTGTCCGCTTATCAACCCACTGCCAGCCGCTGATCCACCTGCTTCGAGAGCATCAGCACTCAGACCCCTTGATACAAATGGATGAAACCCGCATTCAGGCGCTCAAAGAACCGGGATACTCGGCCACGGGTAACAAGTAAATGCGGTTCGCCCATTTGTGATTGGCAGAAAGGCATGGCTCTTTGCCGGCAAACATCCACTAAGTTCATACACAATATCGAAGAGGCGGGGAAGATAGCGCTTATCTGAAAATGGGGTTATCTATTTTGAGTATGGTAGCCATACTTTCCGCTGCATACCGTCAGCGCTGATGCCATTCAGTGAGGCCTCACGCCTCACCAAACAGACTCCCGGCCTCGATCGTCAAGCGCACGCGCAATTGACGAAATGTCATTGCATCCAGACTGTCGCGAGCCAATACCAGTGAACGTGGCAAGCGCTGTCCCTCCACGCGCAGATTCAGCACCACCAGCCAGGGATGCATAAAACTCGATGGTCGCAGCCGGGCCGTCAGTATTTCCCCGTTGCACAATTCCAGCCGCCATTCGTTTTCCGTCTGCCAGATGAGACGCCGGATGCGTATGGGGCTTTGCCACCAGCCCAGCCTACCCAATGTAAACCACAGGCTAACCAGCACCGCCACTACCAACAGCAAGCGTACTGGCCACGACCATTCGTCCAGCGCCAGCAATACGACAATGGCACCGCCATGGGCAAACAGCATCAGTGACAGTAACCACCGCGAGGGACGCGGTTCAAGGACGAGCGGCGTGGCGTATTTTGGCGACGACATCGGCGGTGTCCGAATCCTTGGGCACACTGCGGCCCATAAAGTATTCGAGCAGCAGATTGTCTTGGGTGGTGAGCAGGCGCTCGAAGGTCATGCGTTGCGTATCGTTCAATTGCGAATAACCGCGTTCGAGGAAGATTTGCAGCAATTCATCCAGTTCGCGCATGCCACGACGGCATTGCCAGCGTAGGCGGGACGAGGCGGAAACCGCCGTATCAGACATGGTGTTTCAGCATCAGCTTTTTGATATTGCCGATAGCCTTGGTGGGATTCAGGCCCTTGGGA
>JALTPW010000338.1 GCA_026999335.1 Chromatiales bacterium | reverse complement strand
AGGCGTTTGAAGATGTGAATAAAAGAACCTCTCACTTGAACTGCAATATTCCATTCATCAAAAGCAATCTATGTCCGCTCAGCTTTACCGGCGTTACTCGGGATGATTACACCACAGCACTTCTAGTAGTCATTTACGAAAAAAATGATGTTGGCCCAATGCTAGAGCTTTTTACCTGGGCGTATTCGCGTTCGTGCGAACAATACGGCGTGGTAAAGAAATCGCTCGGGGAAATTGATGCCTTCCACATTCAATACCGACAACAGCGAAAAGCAGCCATGGGCCAAATCGTAAAACAGGGTTTGCATGGTTCGACAGCAGAAGAATTGATTGAAAGTTACTGCCAGGAGCAAGGGATCAAAAACATTGATAAATTTACTGCCATGACTTTGGCCGATCTCAGCACTTTACATGCTGGGGCAATTATCGGTCTTGGCATAACAGAAGCGCAGCTCGAAGCATGGCTATCGAGCAAGCCCTAAATATTTTTCTTATCATTTCTTTTTAAGCGGCAAGTGCCGCGTTTTACCACCAAGCCGAAGCAAGGCTTGGCGGCACAAATTTTCGCGTCCCCAAAAGAAGTATCACACGAAAATTTGCCGCCGGATCATCCGGTGGCATCTTTCTATTATTAACCCGGCAATACAATACTGCGGCATATGCGATAGCGATGCCTGCGCAATATCTAATCCAGTGGCTGGTCGGCCACGACTACAACAACCCGCCTTCTCTTTGGGAGGCGTGGTATCTGTGGCTGTGAAAAATGTACCGCATTCACCGAGGCTGGCAAAATTCTGGCCGCCAGAAAACCTGGCAGCCCATTCAATCATTTATATGTGATATAAATACATAGTGATAATCACTTATATGGAATATTATACCTGCCTGAATATCTCTTATATATGATATTTTAAGTAGGCATTTAACACATAAAGGTGATTATCATGCGCCCGAAAGATCGTGCATCAGCACGCCGTCAACTCGATAAGCGATTGATTGTACTTCAAAATACAGAAATGTTTGCACGCCCACCGCGAGGCTGGATCAAGGCCATTCGCGAGGCCCTGGGCATGACGACCACCCAGCTCGCAAAGCGACTGGGAGTCGTTCAGTCGCGCGCGGTTGCGATTGAGCAAGCGGAGACCAAAGGCACGATAACCCTCAACAGCCTGGAAAAGGCCGCGAATGCGCTTGATTGCCGTTTGGTCTACGCGCTAGTACCGAGAAAACCTCTCGATGAATTGATTGCCGAGCGTGCCGAACGCCTTGCGAAGAAACGGCTGAAATCAACGAGCCACAGTATGGCGCTTGAAGCCCAGGATGTTGCTGCAGCGGACGAGCAGGAACAACTCAAATGCATGGTCCAGAGCCTGCTCGATAAGGCCGGTTCCGAGCTTTGGAAGGAGGATGCATGACCGATCCTCTGGATAAACAAGATGATGCATCCACCCCATTGACAGAAGAAGAGCGGGAAGATTTGATCCCCTCCTACATCACTCTACGCTCGGAACTAAACGAAGCAGAACAGGCCAATATTCTGGAAACCGAGGAGTGGATTTTTGCACGCAAGCGCAATGTACTCGATGAAAAATTCCTCAAAAATCTTCACAAGAGGATGTTTGGCCGGGTCTGGCGATGGGCGGGCAAGTTTCGACAGTCGGAACGCAATATCGGTGTAGATGCTTACCGCATTCCAAACGATCTCCGGCATCTTCTCAACGATTGTCGTTACTGGATCGAGAATGGAACCTATGATTCCGATGAAATCGCAACGCGGTTCCATCACCGGCTGGTATTGATCCACACCTTCCCAAACGGCAATGGTCGCCACGCCCGCTTGGCAACCGACTTGCTGCTAATAGCATTAGGCCGCCCTCGATTCACCTGGGGGCGCATCAATCTTGTTGACACCAATGAGACACGGAAAGCCTATGTCACTGCGCTCCGCGCCGCTGATAATCACGATTACAAATCATTACAAGAATTCGTGAGGTCATAAGGATATGAAGATTTACGGCATCGACTTTACGAGCAGGCCCAAACGCAGCAAGCCTATCACCTGCATGGAATGCGTACTTAACGGCAACAGGCTCCAAGCCGGTGAGTTGATCGAGTGGCGCAATTTTGAGGAATTCGAAGCTGCGTTACAAAAACCTGGGCCATGGATCGCCGGTATCGACTTCCCATTCGGGCTATCACGAACCTTCATCGAAAATATCGGCTGGCCCGATACATGGCAAGGTTATGTCGCTCATGTAAAGACGCTCGGACGCAAAGGGTTCCGGGTAGCACTCGACGATTACCGAGAAAACCGGCAACCGGGCGACAAGGAACACCGCCGAAAATCTGACATTGCAGCAGGCTCAATCAGCCCGCAGAAGCTCTACAGAACGCCAGTGGGATTGATGTTCTATGAAGGAGTGCCAAGGCTACTTGAAGCAGGTGTCACAATCCCCGGACTGCAACAAGGTGATCCCGAGAGGATCGTAGTCGAAGCATATCCTGGCGTCATGGCCCGCTCGATCATCGGGCGGCGCAGTTACAAGCAGGACACGAAGAAAAAGCAAACTGAAGACCAATACTTGGCCCGGAAAGAACTTCTGGAGGCGATAACAGGTAATGGTATTCCCGAAAGCTATGGTATCCAAGTAGATGCACCGATGTCTCTTGCAAACGATCCTGGGGCAGATCATCTGGATGCCCTACTCTGCGCTGTCCAGGCGGCTTGGGCATGGACGCAACGAGATAGCGGATATGGACTACCAAGTGATATAGACCCGCTCGAAGGATGGATAGCCGACCCACTTTCTCACTGACCGGCGCTGCCATAGCTGAAAGGATCGTCTTTCGGCGGCCTCTTTGTTGAAAGATTGCAAGCTGTTCAGAAAATCCACCGCACGTTGAGGAAGCCGCGAGAGAAGACGTGTCGTTCATGACGAATCCACAGCCGGATGGATCAGCCAGTACAGCGGGAAACACTAATACCCGCACAACTCAATAAACTAAATCTCTCCCGTTGCATTAGCCCAACGCCAAAAGCCGCCCCAGTTGGAGGAAACACCCGTAGAAACAGCCTATAACCGACCATCATATAGGCCTACTGATGCTTTATATCCGCATAATCAACTGAATTTATACCCGAATAGCCGATCATGAAGCGGACGTTGCGGAGAATAACGGCACTATTCTCCGCACATGATGCGGAGTTTTCTCTTGCCCTTGCAGAGAATAGCGGCCACAATATCCGCATATATTGCGGAGTTTATAAGATGTATATATGGGAAAAACCGGATTGGCCAGATTTTACTTGGGGCGAAACAAGCCTCTCCAAGCTGCTCACACACGTATCAAGAGAACAGGGGCGGCTGCTCGGTAAAATGGAAGCGTTGGGCTTTGACCTGCGCAGTGAAGCCCATCTTCGCATCTTGACCGAGGACGTGGTCAAATCCAGCGAAATCGAAGGCGAGACGCTGGAACCCGACCAGGTGAGATCCTCCATCGCACGGCGGCTCGGCATGGATGTCGGTGGGCTTGTCCCTGCCGACCGCGATGTCGAGGGCGTGGTCGAGATGATACTGGACGCAACGGGCAACTATGCAGAAGCCCTGACCGAGGAGCGATTGTTCGCCTGGCACGCCTCGCTGTTCCCAACAGGCCGAAGCGGAATGACCAAAATCCGGGTGGGCAACTGGCGTGACGACAGTGACGGCCCCATGCAGGTTGTCTCAGGCCCGATTGGCAGGGAGAAGATCCACTATCAAGCTCCACCGGCAGACCGTGTGCCCGATGAAATGGCAAGATTCCTACGCTGGTTTGAACAGCCCCATTTCCTGACAGGCGACATAGACCCACTGCTCATTGCAGGGTTAGCACATTTATGGTTCGTCACCATTCACCCCTTCGATGATGGCAATGGGCGTATTGCCCGTGCGATAGCGGATATGGCGCTTGCTCGTTCGGAGAAAACCGGCCAGCGCTTCTACAGCATGTCGGCACAAATCCGCCGTGAGCACAAAGAATATTACGATACGCTGGAATGGACACAGAAAGGCGAACTCGATGTGACGCGGTGGCAGGACTGGTTTCTGAACTGCCTGCTCCGTGCCATCGAGGGGGCGCAGGAGATATTAAGCGCCGTACTACAAAAGGCACGATTCTGGGAACGCTTTGCCAAAGAGCCTTTGAATAAACGGCAAATCAAAATTCTGAACAGGTTGCTGGATGGCTTTGAAGGCAAGCTCACAACGTCAAAATGGGCGAAAATCGCAAAATGCTCACAAGATACGGCCTACCGCGACATACTCGACCTGATCGACAGGGGCGCATTACAGAAAGACCCCGGCGGCGGGCGCAGCACAAGCTATTCGTTGGTCATTGAGTGATCGCTGCGCGAAGCAGTCTTAATAGTGGCGATTAGTGGCGATGGTAAAGGCCGCCTTTCGGCGCCCTGTTGAAGATCAGAACTCGTTAGCGTTAGTAACGATCAGGTCGTGATCGATTTCGATGATCTCACCGTTGATCTTCATATCGCGGACAATGGCATCACAACGCAGTAACCTCGCGTCCAAAAATGATTACCCCAATAGGGCCGGCACTTTAACTCCTTGAGTTTATTCAGCACCCCAATCGCCAAACGTCCCTTCAG
>JALTPW010000337.1 GCA_026999335.1 Chromatiales bacterium | reverse complement strand
CTCGGCGGCCTGCGCGGTGCGGCACAGCTGTTGGAACGCGAACTGCCGGCGGCCGAGCTGAGAGAATACACCGCCATCATTATCGGCGAAGCCGATCGACTGAGGAATCTGGTGGATCACCTGCTCGGCCCCAATACCATCGCCCACAAGGAATCCCTCAACATCCACCGGGTGCTCGAGCACATCCGCCAGCTGGTGAGCACCGAACTGCCGGCAGGCATCCACATCCACAGCGATTACGACCCCAGCATCCCCCATGTCACCGGCGACCGCGACCAGCTGATCCAGGCGGTACTCAACGTGGTGCGCAACGCCGTACAGGCCCTGGAAGACAAAGGTGAGATCACCCTGCGCACCCGCGCCCGGCGCCAATTCACCATCGGCAGCCGCCAGCACCGTCTGGTATGCCAAATCTGCATCATCGACAACGGCCCCGGCATCCCCGAAAACCTGGTGGAAAACATCTTCTTCCCCATGGTCAGCGGCCGCGCCGACGGCACCGGACTAGGCCTGTCCATCGCCCAGTCGCTGATCAATCAGCACGACGGCCTCATCACCTGTAAGAGCCGGCCCGGCCACACCCGCTTCTGTCTGCTACTGCCCCTGCGAGGCGATACCGGGCAGACCACCGCAACAGAGAGAAACCCGCCATGACGGAAAGCAACCCCATCTGGGTCATCGACGACGACCACGCCATCCGCTGGGTACTGGAAAAAGCCCTCAAGCAGGCCGGCATGAACGTGCAGAGCTTCGACAACGCCAACGGCATCCTCGCACACCTCGAACATGAAACACCCAGCGCCATCCTCACCGACATCCGCATGCCCGGCGTGGACGGCCTGCAGCTGCTGGCGCAGATCAACGAAAAATATCCCGAGCTACCGGTAATCATCATGACCGCCCACTCGGATCTGGACAGCGCGGTGTCCGCCTATCAGGGCGGCGCCTTCGAATACCTGCCCAAGCCCTTCGACATCGACGAGGCCACCGAGCTGGTCAGCCGCGCCGTGCAGCACAGCGCCGCACGCCGCGCCGGTGCACAGGCCACGCCACAGGAGGCGGCGCCGGAGATCATCGGCGCCGCGCCCTCCATGCAGGAGGTATTCCGCGCCATCGGCCGCCTCGCCCGCTCCAAAATCACGGTGCTCATCAACGGCGAATCCGGCACCGGCAAAGAACTGGTGGCGCGCGCCCTGCACCGCCACAGCCCACGCGCCAACCAGCCCTTCATCGCCCTCAATACCGCCGCCATCCCCCGCGACCTGCTGGAATCCGAATTGTTCGGCCACGAACGTGGCGCCTTCACCGGTGCGCAAAGCACCCGCGCCGGCCGCTTCGAGCAGGCCGACGGCGGCACCCTGTTCCTCGACGAGATCGGTGACATGCCCGCCGAACTACAGACCCGCCTGTTGCGCGTACTGGCCGACGGCGAGTTCTACCGTGTCGGCGGCCACACCCCGACGCGGGTCGACGTGCGCATCATCGCCGCCACCCATCAGGATCTCGAACAACGGGTGAAAGAAGGCCAGTTCCGTGAAGACCTGTTCCACCGTCTCAACGTGATCCGCATCCACATGCCCCCCCTGCGCGAACGCCGCGAGGACATCCCGCTATTAGCACGACACTTCCTTGCCAGCGCCGCCAAGGAACTGGACGTCGATCCCAAGCAGCTCGACAACGACGTCG
Source organism: Chromatiales bacterium (assembly GCA_026999335.1). GTDB lineage: Bacteria > Pseudomonadota > Gammaproteobacteria > SZUA-152 > SZUA-152 > DRQN01. Next base: position 2,962 of record JALTPW010000337.1, on the reverse strand, counting down.
AACGCTACCTGTCACAGCTCGAATGGCCGGGCAACGTGCGGCAACTGGAAAACACCTGCCGCTGGCTCACCGTCATGTCACCGGGCCAGGTGGTGCACATGGATGAATTACCGCCCGAACTGCAACAGGAAGGCGCCAACATGCAGACCGGCGGCAGCTGGGAGGACGGCCTGCGCCAGTGGGCCGACCTGCGTCTCGCCAGCGGCGAAAACGACCTGCTCGCCGATGCCGTACCACGCTTCGAACGCATCATGATCGACATCGCCCTGCAACACTCCGGCGGCCGCCGTCAGGACGCCGCCAAGCTGCTCGGCTGGGGACGCAACACGCTCACACGCAAGATCAAGGAATTGGGAATCTAACTGCGAATTGTTGCTTTATCGCAACAAATAACCCAGTCAGATACACTGATATCCCAGTAATCTATATAAAAATGTTGCAAAAAAACACCACAGGGGATTGAGTCTCTCTATCAATTGCCTGTATATTCCCGTCGTGCACTTTTTTCACCATACGAATAAGCACCGTTTTCTATATTTTTGTATTATCCATAAGTTAGGGAGAGTAGAAGCAATGAAAAAGAACTTGATCGCACTGGCCGTCGCCGCCACCATCGCCAGCCCGCTGGCCGTTCAGGCTGAAGACTCCGCGTCTGTCAGCGGTTTTGTCGATATCTACTACAACAGCTACGGTGACGACGGTTCCCCCGGCTTTGGCGCCGATGGCGAAATCGATGTCCAGGCCACCAAGGGTGCCGTGACCGTGCGTGCCGACATTGATCTGAGCCTGCTGGATAGCGGGGATGCGAATGTTGATACTACTACGGGTGAAGGCACTGCGAGCGGTACCGGCGCCACCCTCGAGCAAGCCTTCTTCGCCTGGAAAGCCATGGATGCCGTCACCGTGATCGGCGGTGTATTCAATAACCCCATCGGCCAGGAAGCGGAAGACGCCCCTGACATCGAATTCGCCAACCACAGCGTTATCTACAACATTCTCGATAACCAGACTGTGCTGAACGGCAACAACGTTGCTGGTGTCGCCGTCGCGGGTGGCAACGACATGTACACCGTTACCCTGGCCGTATTGAACGACATCCAGCACGACACCGACACCAAAGGCAACATGGAGAACTCCATCGCCGCCGTGCTGAATGTCAACCCGATGGACGGTCTGGCCCTTGAACTGGGTTATGTCACCCAGGAAACCGGTGCAGAGAACGTCCTCGACTTCAATGCCCAGTACGGTATCGCCGGTTTCACCGTTGGCCTGGACTACCTGATGGCCGACAAGGCAGTCGACAGCGCCTACAATCTGTGGGGTAGCTACGCTATCACCGACCAGATTGCGGTGAAAGCCCGTTATGAAGCCGTTGACCTTGAGGCCAGCGGTGCCGACACCGCCACCAAGTACACCCTCTATGGCTCCTATGCCATCGAGGACAACCTGTTGCTGGCTCTGGAATATAGCCAGGGTGACCTTGGAAACAATGAAGACGGTAATCCTGCTACACGTGACGAACTCTTCGGCATCGCCGACGACTCCACCATCACCCTGGAGTTCATCGGTACCTTCTAGACCCGTCAAGGCTTAGCGGTAACAGAAAAAAAACGGGCCTTCGGGTCCGTTTTTTTATGTCCGCAATCCTGTAGGGCACTGCCCACCATGAGGCGTAGGCACCATGAAAACGGTGGGCGGTGCCCACCCTACACAACTACAACACCGCCAGTTCCTGCCGCAAGGCCGCACCAATGGCCAGCAAGGTTGGGGTGACAACTGCATGGATGCAGGAGGTAGAGCGACGCAGGATGCCAAAGCCGAGGAACGAACCCCAACAGCTCAGGTATGCCCAGCTACAGTTTCAATGGCTTGAATCGAAAATCCTGGCGGCTTGAACGGACGTTGGGGTTCACAAAAAACATTCAACCTACGGTGTAGTTTACCCTGCATCATGCCTCATGTTCGTTTGCCGCAGTGCTGTAGGGTGGGCACTGCCCACCGTAATATTGGACACCTTAAAAATGGTGGGCGGCACCCACCCTACGCAGCGATTGCGTCCTCTGTAGTGAAGGGGTTTTCACGGGCATGGCCCGCGCCTACAAAACAGCCGGCTCCTGCCGTAACGCCGCACCGATGGCCGGCAGACAATGCGCCCGGGTAGCAGCATCCATGTCGTGATCGCAGGCGATAATCTCCCGCAGATCCAGGCTGCGCACGGCCAGCCCCAGAGACTCATGCAGATAGCCTTCCAATCCATCCAGCGGCACTTCGCAGGGCGCCAACACCAGCCCCGCCACCGGCGGCTGGACGAAATAGCGGTCGTAATAATCCAGCGAACGCTGCACTTCCAGCACCAATTGGTCATACTGCGCGTGATCGCCATCACTCAACGCGGCATGACCCATGCCCAGGGTGCGGGCGAAGTACAGCGTCGACTGGCGGGTGATGATCAACAGACCGCGCTCACAGGTCAGATACACGAAGGCCACCCCGGCCTCGTCTTCCGGCAGACGCGCGGTAATGTTGCGCAGCACCAACTCGGGAATATCGATGGTGGTGAGATTGGCTTCGGCGCCCTGTAGCCGGTCAACACGCTCACGCACCCGCGAAAGCCGCGACACCACCACATACAGCGTATTCTGCCGGCCATGCGCACCGCTGGGCGGCGCATCGAAGATATCCACCACCGCATCGTCGATGTGAAAATCGATCAGATCCTTGATCTGCCAGCGAATCGCCGCTCGCAGCTCATCCGGCGGCACATCCGGCGCCTCTACGCTCAATACGGTGTAATCGTCCAGTTCCATCACCGTGGTGCAGGCGCGCCCTCCCAGCCGATGACGGCGTACCGCATCGGCCAGCAATTTTTCATTATCGCCGTTATTTCCCTTTTTTGACCAGGGCATGAAGTCACAGGTCTCCAGTCGCGGCTGCTTGCCATTGCTGACGATGCTTGCCACGC
>JALTPW010000336.1 GCA_026999335.1 Chromatiales bacterium | reverse complement strand
TACTAACCAGTCGGAAATAAAGGATACATTTTCTTTCTATTTTAGAAAGGACATTCATTGATTTGGAACCGATTGCCCGGAATAAAGCATTAGTGAAATCCTTTTTCAGAAATGAAGTGGTATCCTTTGCTGCTGGCCAGGTAGTATCTCCGTGCAACGTTGCTTTGGAGTTTTTGCCCGGCTACCTCCTCATTTTTTGGAGACAGCTGTGATTTTTGATTTCTCCATCTTCATACAGAAAGCGTCAAACTGTTTACGAGCGAGTTTGAACGGCGTTGTTTTTGCGTTTTCCCAGCGTTCATGGCTGAAAAGCTGACCTCTAACTCACGGGTAAGTTTTTCTTGCGTCAGCCCCAGTTGCTTGCGGGTCTCTTTTACCCGCTCCGAAAAATTGTTTGAGCTTGTGGTTATTTCGCTGTATTTGCTTGGTTTGTTGTCGTGGAAAGTATAACAGGTGACATGGCAGGTGCGAGGTTGATATGGAGGATATTGAAGAGTGACAGGTACGGTTTTACCATCATTATGTTGAAAGTGGATGGCAAATAAAATGTTGTGCTACCAGGATTTCTGGACAGTTTGTACAAATCTCTGGTTGACGAGTGGGGATTTTATGATTGTTTCTGTTTGCCAATGACTGTGGTCTCACCCAACGCATGGCGGCCGATGGCGGGTAGTGCCTGAACCCCGTCCACGGAAATTTCCACCAGACGTAACGCACTCAGTCGTTGCAATGCGTTATTGCACAGTTCCACTTCCGCGCCGTTTTCGCGTACCGCTTTCTTCCAGTAACGGCGGTATTCGTTGATCCAACTTCGCATCTGCGTGTGTAGCGTTTCCAGGGCTTGTGGCGTGCGATGGCCCGCCAGATAGTCCGCCAACAGCAGGGTGGCGTGGCCTTCGGTGCCTTCGCTGGGCAGTCGTTCGTCACTCAGTTCACCACTGGGGTCGACCATCGCCATTCCTTCCGCCCGCACTTCGTCGATGAGCCCGACCGCCTCGCGGATACGGCGGGCGATATGTGGGCGTTGGCTGGTGAGGTAGGCGAGTTCTTTGTCACTGAGTTCATTCCAATAGACGAGAGGGTCATCCAGCAGACGTGCGGTGAGGGTTCGGCGCAGGGCGGTGTTGCGGGCATCGGGCGTGTCGGGCACAAAGGTCTCGGTGACGGCGGCAATGCGTTGCGACAGCCGGCTTGTCCCGGCTGGTTCTGTCGCTTGCACTGTGCCCAATTCACTCTGCACCAGCGATGGGCCGCGACTCACCACCAGCAGTGCCGAGAGCAGGCGGCGGTTGACATCGTAGAGTACGTCCTGCTGCGCATGGACAAAAGACTCCTCGTCGCCTGTCACGCGGCTGAGCACGCCGAGTTCAAGCAGGAGTCGAACCACGGCTACCAGGTCGCGCCTTTCACCGCGCTCTTCCAGGGCGAAGCGCAGTCCCAGTGCCTTGAGGTCGGGATCCGCAGCCGCCTGACGGATGGCTTCGCCGAGCCGGCCGAGGGTGATCTGCGGCTCTCCCCGTTCGAGTTCGGCCAATGCCAGACAGGTCAGGGTGTAACGGCGGCGACTGAAGGGGGGCGAAGCGGCCGGTTTGCTCAAACGGGCGGGGCGGGTGGGGTCGCGATGGTCGGCGACGCGTTTATGCAGGCGGGCGAAATCATCTTCCACCGTCAGCGCCCAACCGGTCTCGCGATTCAGCCAATGGCGCAGTGTGTCGGCATGTTTGCGTACCAGGGGATAGGCCGGATCGGTGTGCAGCAGCATGGGGCGGGCGAGCAGGCTGCGCAAGGCTCGCTGCTGCTCGTCCTGGCGGTTACGCTCGAGGACATCGATGAGGTGACTGCCCACAGTGCTCATGGGCGTTCGTCCCGATCAGTGATACGAATTTGGTAATCGCGCCCGGAAAAAGTGCCGATGGGGGTGTTGATTTCGGCATGCTGATCAATGGCCAGTGGCCGCATTTCGATTTCTATTGCGCCGTCACCGGTGGTGGTGTGAATCGCCGCTTCGGTGTTTTCAGCCGCAGCCAAGGCTTCGCCTAAAAGTTGCAGAAAATAACGAAAGCTGCCTTCATCCAGTTCGCCGATGGCGCTGAGCGTGGTGGTTTCACCCGTGGCCAGATGGCGGCGCGCCTGACGGGCCTCTTCACTCTCCCGGGCGATCTGTTTGGCCAGCTGCGCCTTCTCTTTGCGCCGGTCGCGGATTTGTGCGGTGGCGCCGCGGCGGGCATAACTGCCCGTTGCGCGCAGGCGGGGATTGATGGTGAGTGGTGGTGCATCCCACCACGAGCTTTGCGGCGAAACCGGTGTTTGCTCACGCGCAGCCAGGGTCTCTTCATCGATACTGAGATGGCGCGCCGGTGTCAGGCCAAATACGCCACGCCACAGGCGGTGGGCCTCGCCATCGTCTTCGCATTGCATGAACCAGCCCGCCAGGGCGCGAAAATCGGCAGAGCGGTCGCTGCGCCCCAGTCTTTTTTCGTTCAGCCGTACCACGGCTTCCAGTAGCAGCAAGATGGCGTGTCGGGCACTGGATTGGAGTACCGAGGCCTGGGAGGGGTGGCCCTGCGTGCCGCTAAACCAGGCTTGCAGTCCCTGCCAGTGGCCGCGCCAATGGTGCAGGGTTTGTTCGAAGGGTTGTTTGTGAGACGGTTCGTTTGCTGCGTCTGCGTCCAATGTTGCATCGGGTGCCAGGTCTTCCGCTTCACGCGTTGCCACCAGAATCAACAGGCCTTCGATGGGGCCGTCCAGCTTGCGTATGAGTTGGGCAATGTCGGGGGAGAGCACCGCCAGATCACCGACAAAACGCTTGAGATAGTCGATGACCTTTTCCTTGTAGGCAAGAAAGGCCTCGCGATCGATACTGCGCAGATCCAGGGCGCGTCCCAGACCCGCCATAAAGGCCTGGGCATTGTCGGCCAGATCCTCGAACACCCGGCTCAGGTCACGTAGCAGGGCGTGAACCCGCCCGGCATCAGGTTCGCTATCAGACCCGGTCTCACGGCAGAGTTGTTCGATGGCGGCCAGCGTGTCACGAATATCCCGCAGCGCCACCGCCTGCAAAGCTCCACGACGGCCCAGTAATTCATCGAACGTCGCCAGTGCCGCCTCGGCGGCCTCGCCCTGACGGGAGAGTTGATAGAGATGGCGGGCGCGGTAGAAATCCTCCACGGTGGTAACGCGGCCGGTGTCGGGCTGAGCCAACAGGTTTCCCCAGGCGACCAGCTGTTCCAGGGCGGCGGGTATCTCCTCCGGCGACCAGCCGTTATCAGGGGGCAGTCGTTCAATCACTTCCCCCGGGCGCAGGTGGACGATGAAATGGGCCTTTGCTGTGGCGAAGGCCCGCATTACCGCCCGATAAAGGGCAGCCTTGTCTGCGGTCACGTAATTGAAGGCTGTCGATGACATGTTTTGATTGAGTTTTTCTTGAGTTTGCAGCTACGGTTTAAGTCCGTGTTTCAATCGTCGCTTGGCCTGTTGCGGCGTCAGTTCGGCCACTTGGGTTAGTGCCTCCAAGGTACGTTGGCGGAGCTTGAGTTTGCCGCTGCCCTTTTCCCAGTTACCCACCGTCGGTGGGCTGACACCCAGCAATGCTGCAAATTGTGCGCTGTTCATTTCGAACTGTTTGCGCAGGCGGCGGACGGCTGCCGCCGTTGGCGTAAACGGTCGTTTTTTCTTCACGGCGCTTTTCTTTTTTGTTACGGTTTTTTTGCCCACCTTTTTTTTCACGGCAGTCTTTTTATTCGCAATAGCCTTTTTCTTCACCGCCACTTTTTTCCGGCGCGGTTTGACGGGTTCTTCCATGTCGACACCAAACAGATCGGAGAGATCCGTGCTCGCCAGTCGCCGTTTTCCTTTTTCGGATGCTGCCGATGTGACGTCCAGCTCTGCGCTGATCAAAGCTTCCTGGTCGACATTACGCAGCAGGAAAAGCAGCTCAGGCTGGTGATCCAGTCTGGCGCCCACGCCGTAGAGAACGGCGGCAATGTGTTTGCACATCCCGGCCCAGTCGGGGCAGTCGCAGGCGAGTTTTATTTCGCGGGGCTGGGGAAACAGGCCGTTGCTTGGGTCGGTGACGATTTTCATGACGTTGTCAGAAAAACGCCCTTGCAACAGCTCCAGCATGGAGCCGATCTGGCCGGCACACTGGTCACGCACTTTTTTCCATTTTCTTGCCGACAGCGGGGTGATATCGATGTTGATATTGTAGAGTTCCGAGCCACTAACAATAGCCTCGATTTTACCCTTTGAGATGGCGAGGTGGCACACTGAGCCATTGCGCACATAGGTGCGTCCGCGCGGCAGGCGATTTTCATAATCGCTGAATTTTTCCAGATGATCACACCACGCCTCGCCCCAGAATGTGCGTGCGATCTTGCGTCCTTCGGTCTCTATGGGCTCAATTTTGCGCCCCTTTTTGCTTAGTTTCTGCATCGCTTTGGCGGCCTTGGCGCGCCGTTTTGCCACCGGTACATATTTGGGCCATCCACCGTAACCACCATAAGCCATCTACTTTTCTCCCGTTATTTAGAGTAACTACTTACACCATGAAGCGCATGAAGGTTTCACAGGGCAAAGTTTTTGATACCCTGCTTCAGCAGCTTCACATTAAAATTAATCGGCCAAGTAGGGTGGGCAGGTTTTTCATGCCCA
>JALTPW010000335.1 GCA_026999335.1 Chromatiales bacterium | reverse complement strand
TCTAGAGCACCGTCCAATTAATCTGATCGCAGGGATTCCCAGGCGGCTTGATTTGTGATTCACCTTATTTGGAGGTGGATCATGGGCAAATCACTATCATTGGACATTCGGATGCGGGTCGTTTCTCTGGTTGAGGATGGGTATTCCTGCCATGAAGCGGCGCGCCGGTTACGGATTTCGGCGGCCAGCGCGGTCAGGATCATGCAGCGCAAACGGCGTACCGGGTCGGTGGCCGCCGCAGCGCAGGGATGACCGCGTGTCAGCAAGCTGGACGCGGCCCCCGGATTTTCTGAAGGCGCGCGTGGAGGCGGTGCCGGACATCACCATGCCGGAACTGGCGGTGGAGCTTGCTGAGGCTCAGGGGATCAGGGCGACCCCGGCAATGCTGTCGCGTTATCTGATCCACCGGCTTGGCTGCACATATAAAAAAATCGCTGATCGCGACCGGGCGGCGGCGCCAGAAGGTTCGCCGCGCGCGATACGGGTGGCGCCACCGCCGCCAGCCAAGGATGCGTCTTGAGCCACACAGGCTGATCTTTATCGACGAAACAGCAGTCACAACCAAGATGACCCGCCTGCGCGGGCGGTCCCTGCGTGGGGCGCGGCTGGAAGCGGATGCCCCATTTGGACACTGGCGCACACAGACCTTCATTGCCGGGTTGCGCGTCGATGAACTGGCCGCGCCCTGGGTTCTGGATGGGCCCATGAACCGCGCCGCTTTCGAGGTCTACGTCGAAACCCAACTCGCGCCGACGCTTCAGCCCGGTGACGTCGTGATTGCCGACAACCTGTCCTCGCATAAATCCGTGGCGGCACAGGAAACACTAAGGGCGCAGGGAAACTGGCTCCTGTTCCTGCCGCCCTACAGCCCGGACCTGAACCCGATCGAAATGGCGTTTGCCAAACTCAAAGCCCACCTGCGTCGCATGAAGGCCCGCACCTTCGATACTCTCTTTGCCTCCGTCTCTGAAACATGTGAACTCTTCCCGCGACAAGAGTGTGAAAACTTCTTCAGGGCCGCCGGCTATGTTGCAGATTAAATGGACGGCGATCTAGGGTGATTTTCGGGGTGGAAAATTGGAGAGATGCCTAGGGTCAGGACTCATTGATTGATCCAGAAGATGAACACTGCGGCAATCTGGATTGCCGAGAGGAATGTATGGGCGCAGCGGTCAAACCGCATGGCGATGCGCCGCCAGTCCTTGAGCTTTGCAAACATACTCTCGATCTTGTGCCTCTGCTTATACAAGGTTTTACAGTATGTTGCGGGGTTCCTGCGCTTGGCCCTGGGGGGAATGCAGGGG